>NZ_JBJGYN010000015.1:0-97678 GCF_054050015.1 Geodermatophilus sp. SYSU D01176
GGGGGGGGGGGGGGGGGGGTGGGGCGGGGCCGGGCCGCGGGCGGCGGCCCGGCCGGCCGGGTGGGGCGCGGCCGGGGGGGGGGGCCCCCCCCCGGCCCCCCCCCCCCACGGTGAGCTGGCGGAGGCGGACGGGAATCGAACCCGCCTGACCGAGCTGCTCGGCCACGTCGGCTTTAGAGGCCGCGGGGGCCACCAGACACCCTGACGCCTCCGCCGGGGAGCTTACGGTGGCTGCGTGACCACCGCCCCCGCCCGCATCCGGCTCACCCAGTACGCGCACGGCGGCGGCTGCGCCTGCAAGATCCCGCCCGGCGAGCTCGAGACGGTGGTGGCGGGCCTGACCGCGGCCGGCCCGGCCGACCCCGCCGCCGAGCTGGTCATCGGCCTGGACGCCGGCGACGACGCGGCCGTCGTCCGGATCGCCGGGGGGCAGGGGCTGGTGCTGACGACCGACTTCTTCACCCCGGTGGTCGACGACGCGTACACCTTCGGCCGGATCGCGGCGACCAACGCGCTCTCCGACGTCTACGCCATGGGCGGGACCCCCGTCGTCGCGGTGAACCTGCTCGGCTGGCCGCGCGACGTGCTGCCCGCCGAGCTCGCCGCCGAGGTGCTGCGGGGCGGGCTGGAGGCAGCGCAGGAGGCCGGCTGCCACGTCGGCGGCGGGCACTCCATCGACGACCCCGAGCCCAAGTACGGCATGGCGGTGACCGGCGTCGTCGACGTCGACCGGGTCATCACCAACTCCGGCGCGGTCGCCGGGACGCCGCTGTCGCTGACCAAGCCGCTGGGCATCGGGGTGCTGAACAACCGGATGAAGGCCACCGGCGAGGTGTCGGAGGAGGCTGTCGCGGCGATGACGACGCTCAACCGGGACGCCGGCCGGGCCGCGGTCGCCGCGGGCATCCGCGCCGGCACCGACGTCACCGGCTTCGGCCTGCTCGGCCACCTGTACAAGTTGGCCCGGGCCAGCGGGGTGACCGCGGTGGTCGACGCCGCCGCCGTCCCCTACCTGACCGGGGCGCGGGAGGCGCTGGCCGCGGGCTTCGTCTCGGGCGGCACGCGGCGCAACCTGGACTGGGTGCGCCCGCACACCGACCTGTCCGCGGTCTCCGGGGACGAGGCGCTGCTGCTGGCCGACGCGCAGACCTCCGGCGGGCTGCTGCTGGGCGGCGAGGTGCCGGGTGCCCCGGTGATCGGCGAGTTCGTGCCACGCGGCGAGCACGTCGTCGTCGTCCGCTGACAGCCGCGGGAGCATCGCAGCGAGCGCCGGCCAGCGAGGAGCGGACCGCGGCGCGGAAGCGGACCCGTGTCGTCGTCCGGTAGGCGAGTCGTCGTCGGAGTCGTCGAGTGGGCAGGTGCGGCCGTCCCGCCCGGCGCGTCCGCGCGTGTCACCGACCGGAACTGCTCGCTCGGCCAGGCGCTGCCCCGGCCACCGCCGTGGCCCCGCGTCGCTGCCGGGCAGTCGCTCCGTTAGCGTCCGACCATGCTCGCTGCGTTCGTCTCGACGCCTGCCCCGAAGGACCCGCTCTCCGTCCTGGAGGTCGGCGAGCGCCCCGAGCCGGAGGTGCCCGACGGCTGGACGACGGTGCAGGTCAAGGCCGTCTCGCTGAACCACCACGACCTGTTCAGCCTCCGCGGCGTCGGCCTGCCGCAGGAGCGGATGCCGATGATCCTCGGCACCGACGCCGCCGGGCTCGACGAGGAGGGCAACGAGGTCGTCGTCCACGGCGTCGTCGCGAGCCCGGACTGGACCGGCGACGAGACCCTGGACCCGAAGCGGACGCTGTTCTCCGAGCTGTACCAGGGCACCATGGCCGAGCAGGTCGCCGTCCCCCGGCGCAACGTGCTGCCCAAGCCGGCCGAGCTGTCCTTCGCCGAGGCCGCGTGCCTGCCCACGGCCTGGCTGACCGCCTACCGGATGCTGTTCGTGAAGTCGGGCCTGCGTCCCGGGCACACCGTGCTGGTGCAGGGCGCCAGCGGCGGCGTCGCCACCGCGCTGATCGTGCTGGGCAGGGCGGCCGGCTTCCGGGTCTGGGTGACCGGCCGCAGCGAGGAGAAGCGGCAGGCGGCCCTCGAGCTGGGCGCGGAGCAGGCGTTCGAGACCGGCGCGCGGCTGCCCGAGCGGGTGGACGGCGTCATGGAGACCGTCGGCGAGGCGACCTGGAGCCACAGCGTCAAGTCGCTCAAGCCCGGCGGCGTCATCGTCATCTCCGGCGCGACCACCGGCTTCAACCCCGGCGCCGAGCTGAACCGGGTCTACTTCACCCAGCTGTCGGTCATCGGCTCCACGATGGGCACCCGCGAGGAGCTGGAGGCGCTCATGCGCATGTGCGCGGCCACCGGCGTCCGCCCGGTCATCGACGTCGAGCTGCCGCTGACGCAGGCGCGGGAGGGCTTCGAGCGCATGCTCGAGGGCCGGACGGCCGGGAAGATCGTCTTCACGTTCCCGTGAGTCCCGTCGACCGGGTGGTCGCCGCGCTGCGCGAGGCCGGGGTGGCGGCCGAGGTGCGCCGTTTCGAGGAGCCGGTGCCCACCGCGGCGGCCGCCGCCGAGGCGCTCGGCTGCGACGTGGGCGCGATCGCCAACAGCCTGGTCTTCGACGCCGACGGCGCACCGCTGCTCGTGCTGGCCAGCGGCGCGCACCGGGTGGACACCACCAAGGTCGCGGCGCTGGTCGGCGCGCGGCGGGTGCGGCGGGCGACCGCGGAGCTCGTGCTCGCGGCCACCGGTCAGGAGGTCGGCGGGGTGGCGCCGGCCGGTCACCCGGCTCCGCTGCGGTCGCTGGTGGACGTCGACCTCGCCCGGTACCCGCTGCTCTGGGCCGGCGGCGGCGACCACCACACGATGGTCTCGCTCACCTACGCCGACCTGTTGCGGCTGACCGGGGGCGACGAGGCGGCCGTGGCCCGACCCCTCGAGGAGGGTGGACCATGATCGCCCGCGTCTGGCGCGGCCGGGTCCGCACCGAGGACGGCGACGCCTACGTCTCCCACGTCGAGGAGACAGGCATCGCGCAGTATCGGTCCACCCCGGCAACGTCGAGGCGTACCTGCTCACCCGGGACCTGGATGACGGCCGCACCGAGGTGGGTCACCCTCAGCTCCTGGTCCTCGCTGGACGCCGTCCGCGGGTTCGCCGGCGACGACGTCACGCGCGCGGTCCTCTACCCCGAGGACGACCGCTTCCTGGTCGACCGCGAGGTCACGGTCGCCCACTACGACGTCCACGACGGCGCCTGACGTGCCGGTGGCCCGGGGCCACCGGCACGGCCGGGCGGCCGGCGCCGGTCAGCCCACCACCCGCGTGTAGTGCCCGGCCTGCAGCACGCCCTGCGGGTCGTAGGTGCGGGTCACCTCGGCCAGCCGGGCCAGCGTCGCGGGGTCGTAGGACCGCCGCGCCGAGGCCGCGTCGTGCGGGACGCCGAAGTTCGGCCACACGCCGCCGGTGTCCCAGTCGGCCAGCGCGGCGAACACCTGGTGGGCGTGGGCGAGGGCTCCTGCCCGCATCGCCTCGTCCATCGCCATCCCGACGGTCAGCACGCTGAACCGCGCGGCCCGGTGGCTGAACGCGCTGGGGTGCGCGCCCTCCCGTGCGTACTCGCCGCCCAGGTGCCGGACCTCGACCAGCAGCTGCGGCGACCCGGACCCGGGGCCGGTCAGGGACAGCAGCCGGTCGGCGGCCTCGGCCGGAAAGGCGTCGAGCAGGATCGCCGGGTCGACCACCGGCGTCGGGTCGACCGGGTCGGCGTGCACGTGGTCGATCTCGGTGTAGGGACGCAGGCTCGCGTCGTCGAGGATCACCGGTGCCACCGCGCGGATCTCGTCGAGCAGCCGGGCACCCTCGTCCGGGCTCCCGGTCCACAGGAACCGGATGGCGAGGGAGGTCCGGCCGGCCAGCGGCGGCGGGATCTCGGGCACCGGCGGCAGCTGGAAGACCGCGAACGACGTCGTGCCCAGCTCAGGCAGGTCGTCCGCCCAGCCGCGCCACCGGTCGATGACGGCGGCGGCGTCGGCCCCGTCGAAGTAAACCGCCCCGCCGTAGAAGGTCGGCAGGTGGATCAGGTTGAACTCCAGGGCGGTGACGATGCCGGCCGCGCCCTTGCCGCCCCGCAGGGCGAAGTACAGATCGGGGTACTCCGTCGGAGTCACCCGCCGGAAGACGCCGTCGCCGGTGACGACCTCGAAGGCGCGCACCCGGTCGGCGTTGATGCCGTGCGTCCGGGCCAGCGGGCCCACCCCGCCACCGGTGGTGTAGCCCACGATGCTGACGTCCGTCGTCGAGCCGTTGACGCCCGCCAGGCCGTACGGAGCGGCCGCCTCGACCAGCCGCCGCCACTTGACGCCGGCGCCCACCCGCGCCCACCCCTCCGGGTGCACGGTGACCTCGTCGAGGCCGCGGGTGACGACCAGCAGGTGCCCGGCCAGCGAGGACTCGGCGCCGTGGCCGGTGGCCTGGACGCCGGCGGTCAGGCCGTGCGCGCCCGCGAAGCGGACGGCGGCCACGACGTCGGCAGGGGTGCGGACGTCGACGACGGCGGCCGGTCGCATCGGCACGGAGAGGTTCCAGGGGGTGACGAGGGCGTCGTAGCCGGGCTCGCCGGGGGTGTACACGGCGCCGGTCAGCCGGTCGCGGAGCTCGTCGAACGCGAGGTGCGCGCCGGTGGTGGGGGGAGCGTCGAGGATGGTGGTCACGGGGTCCTCCAGGTCTGGTCGAGCTGACGGGAGGAACCGTTCCGCCGATGTCCTGCGGGACAGCTGTGACCGCCTTGAGGGCCGGCCTCAGGTCCGGCTCAGGTCGCGGGCGCCGGCGGGTGCGGGTCGACGAACAGGCCGTCCGGGTCGACGGCGCGCCGGATCTCCGCCAGCCGCGCGTGCACCCCGGGCGCGAAGACCTTCCGGGTGTCGGTGCGCTCGTCGAGCATCGGCAGATAGTGCCGCCCGGTGGCCCAGGGCTCGAGCGCGGCGAGGTAGCGGGCCGCGTCGGCGTGCAGCTGCGGCCAGCGGTCCGGGTCCTCCCCCAGGGCCAGGCCCAGGGCGAGGAAGGCGCCGTCCAGCGAGGCCAGCGCGCCACCGGCCGGGTCGGGCCGGGAGAGGGCGCCGCCGAGCTGGCGCAGCTCGGCGACGGTGAGCGCGCTGCCCGACCCCGGGCCGACGGCGGCGACCAGCGCCGCGACGGCGGCGTCCGGGAGCTCACTGATCAGCGTGCTGCTCGCGTAGCCCGGCGTCGGGCCCTCGGGCTCGAGGTGCAGGCGGACCAGGGAGGCGGCCGGCACCCGCGTCACGGTGTCGAACTCGGGCCCCAGCGCCCGCAACGGCGCGAGCACCTCCGCGGCGGACGCGTCGTCCCCCAGCACGGCGCCGTCGACCACGACCAGCCGGCGGCCGCACAGTTCAGAGGGGACGCCGTCCGTCGGGGCCTGCAGCAGCCGGAAGGCCGTCGTGGCCTCCTCCGGCGCCTCCGCGCACCAGGCCACCCACGCGGGCAGCACCCGCTCGACCTCCGTCCAGTCCCAGGCGAGGAACCCGGCGACGACGGTCTCCAGCGGGAACAGGTCGAACTCCAGCGCGGTCACCACGCCGAGCGGGGCACCACCCCCGCGCAGCGCCCAGAACAGCTCGGGCTCGCGGTCGGCCGTGGCGCGCACGGGCGTCCCGTCGGCGAGCACGAGCTCCACCGCGGTGACCGCGCTGGACTGCAGTCCCAGCCGCCGGGCGTACCAGCCGATCCCCCCGCCCAGCGAGAAGCCGACCACGCCGACGTCGGGGGACGACGGGTGCCGCGCCGCCAGCCCGTGCCGCGCCCCTTCGTCGGTGAGGTCGCCCCAGAGGACGCCGGCGCCGACCCGGGCGGTCCGCCGGCCGGGGTCCACCTGCAGCTCGGCCATGGCCGCGGTGCGCAGCAGGACGGCGTCGGCGAGCCGCCCCTCCAGCGGCGGCGCGCCGTGACCGGTGCCCTGGGGGGCGACGGCGAGCCCCGCCGCCGCGGCCGCGCGCAGGACCTCGGCCACCTCGTCGGCGAAGGCGGGGTAGACGACGGCGGCGGGCCGGTCGTCCACACGGAGGTTCCAGGCGCCGCGGGCGAGGTCGTACGCCGGGTCGCCGGGGAGGTGGACCGCACCGCCGCAGAGCCCGCGGAGCACCTCCGCGCGGGTGGGGCCGATCGCCAGCTGCTGGATCACCGCACTCCTCCGGTCGGGGTCCTCACACCGTGCCGCCCGGCACTTGAGGAGGACTTGAGGCCCCGGTCAGCGACCCTCCGGACGCCGACTCCAGCACGGTCTGCACGGTGCCCGGCGTCAGGAACAGCTGCTGGGCCACCTCCCGGACCCCGGCGCCCGCCGCGACCAGGTCCAGGATCCGGCGCTCGGTGGCCGACGGCCGCCGGGGCAGGTCGCGGTGCCCGTCGTCCGGACAGCCGCGCGCGGCCAGCGCCGCCCGCGCCCGCTCCCGCAGGTCGACCGCGCCGCGATCGGCGGCGGTGACGAGGGCGGCTCGCAGCAGCGGTACCGCCTCGGTGTCCGGCACGCCGGGCGCGCTGCCGAGGGCGCAGCGGGCGCGAGCGCGCTCGACCGCGGCCTCCGTGCGGTCCAGCAGCGCGACGGCCTCGCGCAGGTCGCCGACGCCGTCCGCGCCCCGGAGCAGGCCGAGGCGCACCAGCGCGGACCCGAGGGCGGTCGGCGCCCCCCAGCGGCGCAGCAGCTCGACCTCGGTCGCCTGCAGCCCGACGGCCTCCCCGGTGCGGCCGAGCCCGGCCAGGGCGGCCGCGGCGATGCCGCGCGACGGATCCCACGCCGGGTTGGCGATCGGTACCGGCGCCGGGACGGCGGCCAGCGCGGGGAGCGCGTCGGCGAAGCGGCCCTCCGCGACGAGCAGCCGCGCGCCGGCGAGCCGGAGCAGCCGCGCGCCGTCCCCCATGGCTGGGACGTCCGCGGCGGCGTCGGCGGCCGCGCGGGCGGCGGCGACGTCGCCGCGGTCGAGCAGCCCACCGATCCGGAAGGCGTACGTGTAGGGCGCGCCGACGCCGGCCCCGCCCCACATGCGGTCCTGCTCGAGGGCGGCCGCGAAGCAGGACTCCGCCTCGTCGAACTCCCCGCGGCGCACGTGCCAGAAGCCCTGCCACACGTTGGTCGACATCGCCGCGAACAGCGAGCCCCGCGCGTGCGCCTCGGCCCGGGCCCGGTGCCAGAAGTCGCCGAGGTCGTCGTCGGCCACCATGCGGATGACCGCGGCGACGATCCAGAACAGACCGTTGTCGACCGCCCAGAGCCGGTCCCCGTCGAGCGCGAGACGGGCCAGGCGCACCGCGCGATCGCGGTCGGTGCCCTGGATGGTGACGTCGAAGGCCAGCGCGGCCGCGAGCATCTGCGCGCCGGGTCCGGTGCCGACCGGGTCGGGGACCTCCCGGCGCCAGGTGGCGGGGTCGAGGGCCTGCATGTAGCCGCTGGTCAGCTCGATGGCGACCAGCGCCTGCCGGTGGTCGGCCAGCTCCTGCGGCAGGGTGCCGGCCGCCTCGCGGGCGAACGCGGCGGCCGCGCCGCGCTCCCCGGCGAACACGAGGACGCGGGCGACCGCGGGAGCGATGTCCGCGCGCACCCGCGGGTCGGGGTGGGTCGCGTGGGCCTCCAGGAGGTGCTCCACGCCGGCCGCGCCGTCCAGCAGCGCCTCGAGCAGGCCGAGCTGGGTGAGCACGTCGCAGCGCCGCTCCTCCGGCGGCGGCTCGGCCAGCGCGCGGCGCAGGTAGGTGACCGCGCTGTCGGTGGCGCCGCGGTCGGCGGCCGTCCGCGCGGCCCCCTGCAGCACCGTCACCGTCGTGTCGTCGCGGCGCCGCGGGGCGAGCAGCAGGTGGGCGGCCACCTGCTCGTCGCTGGCGCCCGCGGCGCGCAACAGGGCGGCGGCGCGCTCGTGGCGCAGCTCCCGCTCGGCGGCCGGCAGGTCGCGGTAGACGGCCTCCCGGACCAGCGGGTGCACGAAGGCGACCGGTTGCTCGTCGCGCACCACCTCGGCGCGGGCCAGCGTGGCCAGCGCCGCCGCGGTGGCCGCCTCGTCCTTCCCGGCGAGCCCGGCGACCACCGGCAGCGCGGCGCCGTCACCCAGGACCGCGGCCGCCCGCGCGACGTCCGCCACGCCCGGTGGCATCCGGCGCAGCCGCACGAGCACCATGCTCGAGACCGCGCGCGAGCCGACGGCCACCACGGTGTCGGCGTGCGCGGCGTCGGGCCGGACCCGGTCGGCCTCCAGCGCGCGCAGCAGCTGACGCAGCAGCAGGGGGACGCCCCCGGTGGTGCGGTGGCAGGCGGTGGCGAACAGCGGGGACACGGGTTCGCCGAGGTGGCGGGCCACCATGCGGGCGGTGGCCTCGGGTGACAGGGGTCCCGGTCGGAGCACGACCGCGCACGGCTCCAGGGCGAGCTCGGTGAGCAGCGCCTCGTCGTCGGCCTCCTCCCCCGCGCGCGCCGTGGCGACGACCAGCACCGGGACGGCGTCGAGCCGGCGGGCCAGGTAGGCGAGGAAGCGCAGGGACGCCGCGTCGCACCACTGCACGTCGTCCACGGCCAGCACGACGGGGCCCTCCGCGGTGAGGTCGACCGTGAGCCAGTAGAGCCCGTGCAGCACCGCGAACGAGCCGTCGACGACCTCGCCCGCGGACAGGTCGAACACGCCCCGGGCACTGGCGGCGGCTCCGGAGAGCAGCTCGTCGCGGCGCCCGCCGGCCAGCAGCGGCTCGAAGAGCTGGCGCACCACGCCGAAGCCGAAGGAGCGCTCCAGCTGGCTGCCGCGCGCCGACAGCACCCGCATGGACCGGGCGCCCGCCAGCCGCCGGACCTCGGTGAGCAGCCGGGTCTTGCCGATGCCGGCGGGGCCCTCGACGAGCAGGAGGCGCGGTTCGCCGTGCGCGAGGTCGTCGAGCGCGGAGCGGACGGCGGCCAGCTCGGCCTCCCGGTCGAGCAGCTCCTCACCCTGGGGGGCCGGCGTCGCGGGTGGCGCTGCCGGAGCTCGGGGGGCGGGTGCCGGGGAGTCGAGCAGGGGCGACTGGGTGAGCACCTGCTGCTCGAGGTCGCGCAGCGCCGGACCCGGGTCGACGCCGAGCTCGTCGGCCAGCGTCGTCCGCGCCCGGCGCAGCACGCCCAGGGCGTCGGCCTGCCGGTGCGCGCGGTAGAGGGCCAGGGCGAGCAGCCGCCACCGCTCCTCCCGCAGCGGCTCCTCGGCCACCAGGGTCTCCAGGGCCGGCACCAGCAGCACCGCCTCGCCCCGGTCCAGCCGGGCGGCGAGCAACCGCTCGCGGGCCACGGCGCGCAGCTCCCCGAGCCGGGCGATCTCCGGCTCGGCCCACGGCTGGTCGGCGTACTCGACGAGCGGAGGACCGCGCCAGAGCGCCAGCGCCGCGCCGAGCAGCTCGGCCCTGCGGGCGGGGTCGGCCGCGTCGAGGGCCCGGCCGAGCAGGTCCTCGAACCGCCAGGCGTCCACGGCGTCCGGCGGCAACCGGACGGCGTAGCCCGGCCCCTCGCGCACGATGACCTCGGAGCGGGTCCGGGCGGGACTGCCCGGCTGCAGACCGCGCCGCAGGTGGGACACGTACGCCTGGAGCGCGCCCGCGGCGTCGGCCGGCGGCCGGTCGCCCCAGAGGGCGTCGACCAGCCGCTCGCGCAGGACGGTCTCGCCGCGCGCGACGAGGAGCAGGGCGAGCACGGCACGCTGACGGGGCCCGCCCAGGTCGAGGACGGCGTCGCCGCGGGCGGCGACGAACGGCCCCAGCAGGCGGAGTTCCAGCGGCGGGATCCCGTCCACGACGCCTCCTCCCGCGGCGCACCGTAGAGGAGGACCGCCGCGCCAGGGGTCCTCGCCGCGACGCCGTCCGGAAACCTGCCTGTCAAAGCAGGTTGACAGTGTCGGCTACGTCAATCAAAGTTGACGCCATGGCCGACACAGCGCAGGTGGCCTCCGCCGCCAGCAGCCTCGACCCCGCGGTCGGGCTCGAGGCGGTCCGCGCGCTGCGGACCCTCGTCGAGCGGCTGGAGGCGCTGCAGGTGGAGAACGCCCGCGACCACGGGTGGACGTGGGAGCAGATCGCCCAGCTGCTCGGCGTCACCCGGCAGGCGGTGCACAAGAAGTACGCAGGCGGCCGCGGGCCGCTCCGGCGGAGGGACTGACCGTGTTCGAACGCTTCACGCCCGACGCCCGGCAGGTCGTCGTCCTGGCCCAGGAGGAGGCCCGCACGCGGGGGCACGAGTCCGTCGGGACCGAGCACCTGCTGCTCGCCCTGCTCCGGCTCGACACGGCGACGACCGCGGTCCTGCGCCGGCACGGGCTCGCGCACGACGAGGTCGCGGAGGCGGTCGCGGCCCACCTCGGCGGCGAGGACCTGGACGCCGAGGCGCTCCGCACCCTGGGCATCGACCTGGACGCCGTCCGGGACGTCGCCGAGGCGACCTTCGGACCGGGTGCCCTGGACGCCCCCCGCAGGTGCCGGCGGTCGAAGCTCCCAGGGCACATCCCGTTCACGCCCCGCGCGAAGAAGGTCCTGGAGCTCGCGCTGCGCGAGGCGCTGGCGATGCGCACCAACCGGATCACCGACGGGCACATCGCCCTGGGGCTGCTCCGCGAGGGACAGGGGCTGGCCATGAAGGTGCTGCTCGACCGCGGCGTCGACCCGCAGGCGCTGCGCGCCGACGTCACCGCGGCGCTGGCCGGCTGAGCCCCGCCCTCACCGCGTCGGGGATGGCGGCGCCGGCTGCGGGACGTCGCCGCCGACCCGGTCGAGCACCCGACCCAGGTACCGCAGCACGACCTCCTCCGAGGCCGGCTGCGCCCGCAGCCCGACGTAGCCGTCCGGGCGGACCAGGTACAGCGCCTCGGCGGTCGCGCCGTACCGCCGGTGCGTCGCGCCGTCCGGATCCAGGAGCACCTGCCGCCCGGCCAGCCCGGCGGGCGACTGCCGTCCCCAGACCACCACCCAGGCGCGGACGTCGGCCCCGAAGACCCGCTCGACCTCGTCGGCGATCCGGGTGAGCGAGGTGTAGCCGTCGTCGGTACGGGCTTCCCCGTCGAAGAGCAGCAGGGTCCACCGGGGGCCGCGGAAGGCGTCGAACAGCCGACGGGACTCCCCGGTGGCCGCGTCCCGGACCGTGCCGTCAGGGGCACGGTCCCCGGCGTGGACGCCCCGCGCGAACCGGACCTGGTCGACCGCGCCGGCGCGCTCGTCATCGCGACCGGGGCGCCACCGGGTGGCGGTCACGGGTGTGCGGCGGTCCTCGGCGAGGGAGCTCCCGCGGTAGTCGAGGTCCAGCTCGCTGACACCCCCGAGGATGGCCCGCTGCACGGCCGGCACCGCGAGCGCGGGGGTCAGGACGTGCTCGCGCAGGAAGGTGGTGACCGGATCGGCACCGAAGACCGCGCGGTACCCGAGGTCGCTGCCGCTGAGGACGGCCTGCGCGATCGGCCGGCGCTCCTCCTCGTAGGTGTCGAGGAGGCGGTCGGAGGCGCGGCCCCGGACCACCAGCCCCAGCTTCCAGCCGAGGTCGTAGGCGTCCTGGATGCCGGTGTTCATCCCCTGGCCGCCGACCGGGCTGTGCAGGTGCGCGGCGTCGCCGGCCACCAGCACCCGGCCCACCCGGTAGCGGTCGACCAGCCGCACGTTGCTGTGCCAGGTGGACAGCCAGGTCGGGGAGGACAGCCGGACGTGCGGCAGCCCGCTGCGCTCGGTGAACAGCCGCTGCAGCAGCTCCAGCGACCCCGGCTCCTCGGTCCCGGCGGGCAGGCTGGCCTGCACCTGCCAGGAGCGCAGGCCACGGAACGGGCTGGCCGCGAGGTACTCCCCGCCGTCGAACCACACGAACGCGCTGCCGGCCGGCTCGAGCCCCTCGACCTCCACGTCGCCGAACAGGAAGCGCTCCGGGCGGGAGTCGCCCTCCAGCGCCAGCCCCAGCAGGTCCCGCACCCGGCTGTGACCGCCGTCGCAGCCCACCGCCCAGGCGGCCCGGATCGTCTCCACGGCGCCGTCCGGGGACGTCGCTACGGAGGCGAGGACTCCGTCCCCGTCCTGCTCCAGGCCCACCAGCTCGCGGTTCCACTCGACCGTCCCGCCCAGTTCGGCCAGCCGCTCGCGCAGGATCTGCTCGGTGCGCCACTGCGGGATGAGCACGAGGTTCGGATGTGGCGTGTCGGGCAGCGGGTCACGCCCCGGCAGGCGCAGGTCCACGAGCAGCTCCTGCTGGACGTACCAGCGCAGGCGCAGGTCGCGGGACCACCCGGCCTCGAGCACCCGGTCGACGAGGCCCAGGTCGTCGAAGACCTCGAGCGTGCGGGGCTGCACGCCCTTGCCGCGCGACTTGACGTCGGGCCGGGGCAGTCGCTCGACCACCCGGACGGCGAGACCGCGGCGACGCAGGTCGCAGGCCAGCGTGAGGCCGGTCGGACCGGCGCCCACGACGAGGACGTCGACGTCCGGGGACCCGCCTCGCGGCACCGGCACGCCAGAGGGGGACTGGGCTCGGGTCATCGGTACCTCCGCGTTCCGCCTGTCGGATGCACCCGATGGTGGAGCGGCGCCCCGGTCAGGGGAAGGAGTCGGCTGACGGTCCCGGTGGGACACCTCGCCGCGGCCACTGCGCCGCCCGGGACGGTGTGCAACCGGGTCGGCACCGCCGCGTCGCAGGGGGCACGGTGGGTCCATGGAGGTCCTCTTCGTCGCCAGCGTCAGCGTCATCGCACCCGACCCGGAGCAGAGTCGACGGCTGTACGTGGACGCCCTCGGGTTGCCGCTCGAACGCCTCGCGGGCGAGTACTTCGCCAGCGAGCACCTCGACGGCAGCAAGCACTTCGGGGTCTGGCCGCTCGCCGAGGCCGCGCAGGCCTGCTTCGGTGCGCCGGACTGGCCGGCCGACCGGCCGGTGCCGCAGGCCAGCATCGAGTTCGAGCTCGCCGACGCCGCTGCGGTCGCCCACGGCGCGGCGGAACTGGAGGCCGCCGGTCACCAGCTCCTGCACGGGGCGCGCACCGAGCCGTGGGGCCAGACGGTGGCCCGGCTGCAGTCGGTGGAGGGCCTGGTCGTCGCTCTGTCCTACGCGCCCTGGCTGCACTGAGCGGCGACGCTCAGACCGGAACACCGGTCCGCGCGGCGATCCTGGCCGCGAGCTTCGGCCGGTCCTCCAGCGGGAGGTGCTCGAGCGCGGGCGCGATCTCCGGCAGCCGGCGGCGCTGGGTGGTCGTCGCCCGGAACAGCAGGCCGACGGTGACCCCGTGGCCGGGCCGGGAGACCACCTCGACGGCGTCACCCGCGCCGACGTCCCCGGTCTCGAGCACCCGCAGGTAGGCGCCGCTGGCCCCGCGGGCGGTGAACCGCCTGACCAGCTGCGGCACGCCCCAGAAGCGCTCGAAGTTCGCGCACGGGATGCGGCAGGCGGTCACCTCGAACAGCGCCGTCCCCACCCGCCAGCGCTCCCCCAGCACCGCGCCGGTGAGGTCCAGCCCGCTGGTCCGCAGGTTCTCGCCGAACCGGCCGGGTGGCAGCTCGCGGTCGAGCTCGGCGGACCACCAGCCGGCGTCCTCCTGGGCGTAGGCGTAGACCGCCTGGCCCTCGCCGCCGTGGTACTTGCGGTTGACCTGCACGTCGCCGTCCAGCCCGAGCGGGTGGACGGCGACCCGCCCGGCGACCGGCCGCTTGTCGATGCCGCTGCGGTTCGGCCGCCGGCCGGGCAGCGGCAGCAGGTCGCTGCCGGAGACGCAGACCGCGTCGAGGCGGCCGCGGGTCACTTCTTGGAGGCGGTGGACTCGTTGGTGGAGAGCGCGGCCACGAAGGCCTCCTGGGGGACCTCGACGCGGCCGACCATCTTCATCCGCTTCTTGCCCTCCTTCTGCTTCTCCAGCAGCTTCCGCTTGCGGGTGATGTCACCGCCGTAGCACTTGGCGAGGACGTCCTTGCGGATGGCGCGGACCGTCTCGCGGGCGATCACCCGGGAGCCGACGGCGGCCTGGATCGGCACCTCGAACTGCTGCCGCGGGATGAGCTCGCGCAGCTTGCCGGCCATCATCACGCCGTAGCTGTAGGCCTTGTCCTTGTGCACGATCGCGCTGAACGCGTCGACGGCCTCGCCCTGCAGCAGGATGTCCACCTTGACCAGCGAGGACTCCTGCTCGCCGGCCTCGGTGTAGTCCAGGCTCGCGTAGCCGCGGGTGCGCGACTTCAGCGCGTCGAAGAAGTCGAAGATGATCTCGCCGAGGGGCAGCGTGTACCGCAGCTCGACCCGGGACTCGCTCAGGTAGTCCATGCCGCCGAGCTGGCCGCGCCGGCTCTGGCAGAGCTCCATGATCGCGCCGGTGTAGTCGCTCGGCGCGATGATCGTGGCGTTGACGACCGGCTCGAAGACCTTGTCGATCTTGCCCTCGGGCCAGTCGCTGGGGTTGGTCACGGTGATCTCGCTGCCGTCCTCCATGACCACCCGGTAGACGACGTTCGGCGCGGTCGAGATCAGGCTGATGCCGGCCTCGCGCTCCAGCCGCTCGCGGACGATCTCCAGGTGCAGCAGTCCGAGGAAGCCGACGCGGAACCCGAACCCGAGCGCGGCGGAGGTCTCCGGCTCGTAGGTCAGCGCGGCGTCGTTGAGCAGCAGCTTGTCCAGCGCCTCGCGCAGCAGCGGGTACTCGCTCCCGTCGATCGGGTAGAGGCCGGAGTAGACCATCGGCTTGGGGTCGCTGTAGCCGCCGATCGGCTCGGCGGCCGGACGGTGCTGCAGCGTGACGGTGTCGCCGACCCGGGACTGGCGGACGTCCTTCACGCCGGTGATGAAGTAGCCGACCTCGCCGACCCCGAGGCCGTCGACCGGCTTGGGCTCCGGGGAGATGACGCCGATCTCGAGCAGCTCGTGGGTGGCGCCGGTCGACATCATCTTGATCCGCTCACGGCTGGAGATCCGGCCGTCGACGACCCGCACGTAGGTGATGACGCCGCGGTAGATGTCGTAGACGCTGTCGAAGATCATCGCCCGGGCCGGGGCCCCGGCGTCGCCCACCGGCGCGGGGATCTGCGCCACGATCGCGTCCAGCAGCTCCGGCACGCCCTCACCGGTCTTGCCGCTGACCTTGAGCACGTCCGAGGGGTCGCAGCCGATGATGTGCGCGATCTCGGCGGCGTACTTCTCCGGCTGGGCGGCCGGCAGGTCGATCTTGTTGAGGACCGGGATGATCGTGAGGTCGTTCTCCAGCGCCAGGTAGAGGTTGGCCAGCGTCTGGGCCTCGATCCCCTGGGCGGCGTCGACGAGCAGTACCGCGCCCTCGCAGGCGGCCAGTGACCGGGACACCTCGTAGGTGAAGTCGACGTGGCCGGGGGTGTCGATCATGTCGAGGACGTAGTCGGTGTCCTCGACCTGCCACGGCAGGCGCACGTTCTGCGCCTTGATGGTGATGCCGCGCTCGCGCTCGATGTCCATCCGGTCGAGGTACTGGGCGCGCATCTGCCGCGCCTCGATGATCCCGGTGACCTCGAGCATCCGGTCGGCCAGCGTCGACTTGCCGTGGTCGATGTGGGCGATGATGCAGAAGTTCCGGATGCGGGCCGGGTCGGTGGAGGCGGGAGTCGTCACAGTGCCCCCATCGTCCCACGGCGCCCGGGCCGGTGAGGCGATTGCCCGCGAGGCGGCGCTCGCCGACAGTTCTGCCATGACGCCCGCGGGCAGCCCCCGGCTGCCGTACCCGGAGCTCCCCGCGCCGCTGCGCGCGGACATCGAGGCGGCGCTCGGCTCCCCCGTGGCCAGCGTGACCGACCGTCCCGGGGGCTTCTCCCCCGGGACGGCGGCCGTGCTCACCTGCGCCGACGGGACGCAGGCCTTCGTCAAGGCCGTCGGCACGCCACTCAACCCGGACACCCCTGATCTGCACCGGACCGAGGCCAGGGTCGCCGCGGCACTCCCGCCGGACCTCCCTGCACCGCGTCTGCGGTGGTGGACCGAGCAGAACGTCGACGGCGCGACCTGGGTGGCGCTGCTCTTCGACGCGGTGGACGGCGAGCCGCCCGCCCTGCCGTGGACGCCGGCGGCCGCGGCGCAGGTCGTGCCGGTCCTCGCCGACCTCGCGCGGGCCGGCACCCCGTGCCCGGTCCCGGGCCTGCCGCCCGTCGCGGACCGGCTCGCCGGCCAGCTGACCGCGTGGGGCGCGCTGGCCGGACGGCCGCCGGCCGATCTCGACCCCTGGGAGCGCCGGCACCTGGACTGGCTGGCCGCCGCGATCGGCCGGTTGACCGCTTCGGGCGGGCTGTCCGGGGAGACGCTGGTCCACCTCGACGTGCGCGCCGACAACCTGCTGGTCACCGCGGAAGGCGCCGTGGTCGTCGTCGACTGGCCGTGGGCGGCCCGCGGTGCGGCCTGGGTGGACACCGTGCTGTTCGCCCTCGACCCGGCCGTGCACGGGGGCGTGGACCCGGAGCTGCTGGTGGCCGACTCCCCCGTCGTGGCGGCCGCCGATCCCGCGGACGTGACCGACCTGCTGGTTGCGCTGACCGGGACGTGGGCGCAGGAGATGCGACGGCGGCCACCGCCCGGGTTGCCGACCGTGCGGGACTTCCAGCGCCGGTTCCACGACGCCGCCCTGGCCTGGGCCCGGCGGCGGGTGGACGGCGGCCTGGCCCGGCCGCTGTGACCTGCTGCGTCGAGCCGACCGCGGGTTGGGGCCGGCCGGGCGACGCTGGTATCTTGGCAGACCGGTCCGCTGACGCACGCCGTCCGGACGCACTGTCCAGAAGTACTCCCTCCCGAGAGACACCCGAGGCTCACGCGTGGCGAACATCAAGTCCCAGATCAAGCGGAACAAGACCAACGAGAAGGCGCGTCAGCGCAACGTTGCCGTCAAGTCCGCGCTGAAGACGGCCGTCCGCCGCTTCCGCACCGCCGCGGCGACCGGGGATACCGCGGCCGCGACGACCGCGCTGCAGACCGCCAGCAAGGCGCTGGACAAGGCGGCCAGCAAGGGCGTCATCCACAAGAACCAGGCCGCCAACCGCAAGTCGGGCATGGCCAAGCAGCTGGCGGGCCTCTCCCGCTGAGCTCCGGCCGCGTCCGCGCGGCCGTCCGACGAGCCCCCTCCCCCTGCGGGACGGGGGCTCGTCGCGTTCCCGGGGCCTGCGGCCCCCCGAACGGGGACGGACCCGCTCCTCCCCACCGTGAGGGGGGCTCGTCCTCCCCACCCTTCGCGGAAGGACCCCCTGCTCCCCGCCACTCGCAGGCTCGCGGCGGAACCCTGCAGGGGGCCAGCGGGATCCGGGACGAGGCCTGCGGCGGTGCCCTGGAGGGGGCCGACGGCGGGTGGGGGCAGGGGGTCCTGTTCAGCCGCGGACGCCGCGCCCGGTCTCCCGGCGGATGTCGACGATCCGGCGGATCGCCCGCTCCAGGGCGTAGTCGGCGCTGGCCGCTGCGCCCTTGACGTCGGCGTTGAGCTCGGCGGCCACCCCGATGGCCTGCTGCAGGCCGTCGATGCTCCAGCCGCGCGCCTGCGACTGGGCCTTCCTGACCTTCCACGGCGGCATCTTCAGCGTGCGGGCCAGGTCGCCGGGGTTGGAGCTGCGGACCGAGGAGACGCGGGCCGCGGTCCGCACCCCGTCGGCGATCGCGTCGGCGATGAGCACGTGCGCGACACCGCGCTGCAGCGCCCAACGCAGCATCTCCAGCGAGCCCTGCCGGTCACCGACCAGCACCCGCTCGGCGACGGTGAAGCCGGTGACCTCGGCCTGTCCCCGGTGGAAGCGGGCGACGCCGTCGGCGTCGATGGTGCCGCCGAAGTCCGAGACCAGCTGCGTGGCGGCCGAGGACAGCTGCCGCAGGTCCGCGCCGATCGCCTCGACCAGGGCCGACGCCGCGTCGGGGGTGATCCGCCCGCCCGCGCTCCGGACCTCGTTGCGCACGAAGGCGATGCGGTCGCCCACGGAGCTGACCTTCGGGCAGTCGTCGACGGCCGCACCGGCAGCGGTGAACGCCTTGACCAGCGCCTCGTTGCGCTTGCCGCCCGAGTGGACGATCACCAGCGTCAGGTCGGGGTCGGGGTCCTTGGTGTAGCCCGTCAGCGCGTCGACGAGCGCGCCGGCGGCCTCGTGCACCCCGGTGACGACGACCAGCCGGTGGGTGCCGAACAGCGACGGGGCGAGGACGTCGGCGAGCTGGCCCACGGGCAGCCCCTGGGCCGGCAGCTCGTGCAGCTCGGCGTTGGGGTGGCGCTCGAGCACCGCGGCGCGCACCGCGGACACGGCGCGCGAGCGGAGCAGCTCCTCCTCGCCGACCACGGCGCGCAGGCGGGAGGTCGGTGCGGGGGGTGCTGCGGCCACACCGGCATGGTGTCACGCGGGGCCGACGCTCCCGGCCTCCCGCACGGGCGGCCACCGCCACCGTCGGTGCGTCGCGGTCGCCGGCCGCGGCGACGCCGTCCCCGGGACCGCGGACGGCCACGCCCCAGTCCCCGGCGTCCCCGGCCACGGCCAGGTCGCCCTGCCGGTCGGTGCGGTGCACCCGCACGCCGTCCTCCGCCAGCCAGGACAGCACCCGCGCCGTCGGGTGGCCGTAGGTGTTGTCCGCGCCCACCGAGACGAGGGCCACGCGCGCTCCGGTGGCGGCGAAGAAGCTGCGGTCGGCGTCGGCGCTGCCATGGTGGGGCACCTTGAGCACGTCGGCCCGCAGGTCGACGCCGCGGGCGACGATGCGTGCCTCGGCCGCCCCGCTCAGGTCGCCGGTGAGCAGCACCCGGACCCCGCGCTGGGTCACGCGGACCACCAGCGACAGGTCGTTGGCCGGCAGCGCGGCCGTGGCGGTCTCCGGCGGCGGGGCGAGCACCTCGATCGTCGCCGTCCCCACCGTGCGGCGGTCGCCGGGGACGAGGACGGCCCGCTCGCCACCCGCTCGCCGCACCGCGGCATCCAGGCGGCCGGCCCGGTCCTCGGCCGGGGAGAGCGTGCCGGTGGCGACCACGCCGACCTGCCGCCCGGACAGTGCCCCGGCCAGCCCGCCGGCGTGGTCGGCGTCGAGGTGGGTGACCAGCACCAGGGGCAGCGTGTCGATCCCCAGCCGGTCCAGGCAGCGGTCGACCGGCCCGACCTCCGGACCGGCGTCCACGAGCACGCCCTCCCGCGGCCCGGTCGGCACCACCAGCGCGTCGCCCTGGCCGACGTCGCAGGCGACGAGGACGGTGCGTTCCGGCGGCCAGCCGCGGGTGACCTGCCGCAGCGGCCAGCCCAGCACCACGACGCCGACGAGCGCCGCGAGCGCCAGTGGCCGTGCACGGGGGAAGCGCCACAGCAGCCAGCCCACCGCCAGGATCAGCACGGTCAGCAGCACCGCACCCCGGGCGCCGGCCGGCCACCCGGTGGCGCCGTCGGGCAGCGCTGCAGCGCGCTCGGCGACGACGACCAGCCAGCGCACCGGCCACCCCGCCAGCCAGACCAGCGCGTCCCCCAGCGGCGGCACGACCGGGAGCGCGCGCGCGGCCAGCAGGCCGAGCACCGTGGCGGGCGCGATTGCCGGCGCGGCGAGCAGGTTGGCCGGCAGCGACACCGGGCTCACCAGACCGGACAGCCCGGCCACCAGCGGCGCGGTGGCGAGACCGGCGGCGGCGACGACCGCCACCGCGTCGGCCAGCGGCAGCGGCCAGCCGCGGCTCCGCAGGCGGCGGGACCAGCCCGGCGCCAGGAGCACGATCGCCGCGGTGGCCGCGACGGAGAGCGCGAAGCCGGCGTCCCGCGCCAGGCCAGGGTCGAGGAGCAGCAGCACGACCACGGCCCCGCCCAGGGCGGGTAGCGCCGCGCGGGACCGCCCGGTGGCCAGCGCCAGCAGGGTCACCGCGCCCATCGCCGCCGCCCGCACGACGCTGGCGCTGGGCCGGGCCAGCACCACGAACCCGGCCAGCGCCAGGACCGCGAGCAGCGCCTGCAGCCGCCGGTCGACCGCCCGGCGGCGCAGCGGCGCCAGCACCCCGGCGAGCACGATGGCCACGTTGGCGCCGGACACCGCCGTCAGGTGGGCCAGCCCGGCCCGCCGGAAGTCCTCGACGAGCACCGGGTCCATCGCCCGCGTGTCCCCCACCACCAGGCCCGGCAGCAGCCCGCCCGCCTGCGACCCGAGCACCCGGACGGCGGCGTCGCGCAGCCCCTCCCGCAGCCCTCCGGCGGCCCGCTGATCCACGGTGGGTTGCCGAGCACCGTCGGGGGCGACCGCGCCGACAGCCGCGCCACCAGCCCCTCGTCGGCCGCGGCCGCGGAGACCGCCGCCCGGACGCGCACCGCCTGGCCCGGCAGCAGCCCGAGCCACTCGTGGGCGGCGCCGAAGAGCACCACGGCGTCGTCCAGCCGGGTGCGCGTCCCCCCGTCGTCCAGCGCGGTGACCGTGGCCTCGACGACGACCCGCGGCGGGCCTGCCCCGCGCACCGCGGTCGGGTCGCCGTCGAGCTCCAGGACCAGCTCGACCGTCCGCCGTGCCTCCGCGGCCCCGGCCAGCGGCGAGGCCTCCCGTGCGGCCTCCCGGACCGCCGCCGTGCTCGCCGTGACCGCCAGCGCCGCCAGGACGCCGAGCAGGACCACCGCGGTCGGCGACCGGCTGCGGCGGGACACCGCGACCGCGGCGAGGACGGCGGCCGGCACCACGGCGGCGAGGACCGGGACCGGCAGCAGCGGCGCCAGCAGGGTGCCGCCCCAGACGGCCGCCGCCACGGGGGCCAGCCGCAGGTCCACCCACGACCAGCGCTCCGGCACGGTCCTCACACCGTCACCAGCTCGGCCAGCTCCGCGTAGGTGGTCGGGCCGATGCCGGGGACGTCGTCCAGCTGCTCCACGCTGCGGAAGGGCCCGTTGCGCTCGCGGTGCTCGACGATCCGCGCGGCGAGCACCGGGCCGATACCCGGCAGCGCGTCGAGATCGGCGGCGGTGGCCGTGTTGAGGTCGACCGGGCCCGGCCCGGACCCGGTGGCCGCCCCGCCGGTGGCCCCGCCGGCCGCCGCGCCGGGCAGGCCGACCGCCACCTGCTGGCCGTCGGAGACGACCGCGGCGAGGTTGACCGAGGCCGGGTCCGCGTCGGGCAGCAGGCCGCCCGCGGCCGCCACCGCGTCGGCCACCCGCGCGCCCTCCGGCAGGGTGACCAACCCGGGCCGCGCCACCGACCCCACGACGGAGACCACGACCGTGGCCGCGGAGTCGGCCGCCACCCCCACCGACGGCGACGTTGCCGGACCCTCGACGGCCGGCTCCGCGGCGGGGGCCGGCTCGACCGGCGCCGCCTCCACCTGCGGACGGCCGAGCCAGGTGCCGCCGACCACGAGGAGCGCGGCGAGCAGGCCCACGACCCACAGCGACCACGCCGTTCGGCGTCCGGGGGCCACCCGCACGGCGCTGCCCGGCGCACGGTGCCGCCCGAAGCCGGCGGGCAGTTCCTCCTCCGCCGCGACCGGGAGCTCCTCCGGCTCCGGGTCGAGCGGCTCCTCGGCCTCGGCGTCGTCGAGCACCCAGCCGGGCCGGCGGCTCTCGTCCAGCAGGGCCCGCAGCCGTGCCCTGATGAGATCGGCGTCGTCGCTGCGGCGGGAGGGTAGGCGCACCGGCGCGACGCTAGGGAGCAGCGCACGCGGCCGGGCGGGTCGCCGCCGGACTGTGGACGGCCGGCGCCCCTGTGGACACCGAGGGCCCGCGAGCGGGCGGAACGGGCACGCTGCCCTGGTGCTCCGCCCGTCCCGGCTACCGGTCCTCCGCCTCCTGCGGACGGTCCTGCGCGTCGTCCTGCTCGGCAGGCGGCGCACCGGCCGGCGCCACGACGAGGCCCACGGCTCCCGGGCCCACGTGGGCGCCGATGGCCGCACCGAGCTCGCTGACGTACAGCTCGCGCAGTCCGGGGATCCGCTCCTCGAGCTCGGCGGCCAGCCGCTCGGCCCGCTCGGGCGCGGCCAGGTGGTGGACGGCGACCATCACGGGCCTCCCCGCGGCGGCCTCCACCCCCCGCTGCACCAGGCGGACGAGGGCCCGGGCCGCCGTGCGCACCTTCTCCAGCGGCACCACCTGGCCGTCGGCGACGTGCAGTACCGGCTTGACCGACAGCGCGGTGCCGATCATCGACGCGGCGTGCCCGATGCGGCCGCCCCGGCGCAGGTGCTCGAGGGTGTCCACGACGAAGAGCGTGCGGGTCGCGGCGGCGGTGTCCCGCGCAGCCGCGGCCACGGCGGCCAGGTCCGCGCCGCGCGCCGCCGCGCGGGCCGCGGCGAGGACCGCGAAGCCGTTGCCCATCGCCGCGGAGCGGGAGTCCACCACCGTCACGACGTGCTCCCCGACCTGGGCGGCGGCCAGGCGGGCGGCGTCCACCGTCCCGGAGAGCTCCGCGGACAGGTGCACCGAGACGATCCGCTGGGCTCCGGCGTCCAGCCGCCGCCGGTAGGCGGCGACGAAGTCCCCGGGCGTCGGCCGGGAGGTCGAGACGCGCTGGCCGCGGACGCCGAGGGCCCGGGCGACGTCCGCCGGCCCGATGTCGTCCCCCTCGCGGCCGGAGTGCCCGGCCATGACGACGTACAGCGGCACGACCTCGACCGCGTACTGCTCCACTAGCGGGGCGGGGAGGTAGGCCGAGGAGTCCGTGACCACGGCGACGGGCTGCGGCCGCGCCTCGCCCGCGGCCGCGGGCGGCCGGCCGGGGGCGGGCCCGGCGGGCGGGCTCACAGGGCGTCGGCGTCCTGCGCGGGACCCGGCGCCCCCTCCTCGGGGCTGGCTCCGGCGTCCGGGCGGCGGGCGCCGGGCCGCGGTACCGGGCCGTCGGGCAGGTCGGGTGCGGAGGTGTTGTGCCGCAGCAGCCGCCACCGGCCGCTCTGCTCGGCCAGTTCGCTCCACGCGCAGTTGGCCAGGGGGCCGAAGACCCGGCGGTGCTCCGGGCCCAGCCGGAGCAGGGCCTCGATCAGCCGCGCGGAGGTCCCACCGTGGGTGACGACGACGGCGGCCGGCGCCTCGGGCAGCGCGCGCAGCGCGGCCAGCGCCCGGGCCGGGACGTCCGCGGCGTCCTCGCCGCCGCGTCCGACGATGGGCCGCCCGGCCAGCCAGTCGGCGTACTGCCCGGGATGGCGTTCGGCGACCTCCTGCCGGGTCAGCCCCTCCCAGGAGCCCATGCCGACCTCCCGCAGCCGGGCGTCCAGCCGCAGCGGCACCCCGAGCACGTCGGTGAGCGCCACCGCGGTCTCCGCCGCCCGGCCGAGGTCGCTGGAGACCACGAGGGTGCCCGCGGGCAGCGGCGCGGCCAGGTGCGGGGCGGCGCGCCGCGCCTGGCGGCGGCCGACGTCGTCCAGCGGTGGGTCCAGCTGCCCCTGGAACCGGCCCGCGGCGTTCCACTCGGTGCGCCCGTGCCGCCAGAGGACCAGCCTGGGCACCGGCAGCGCCGGGACGTCGCTCACCTGCCGGTCGCCTCCGGCTCGTCCGCCTCCGGCGCTCCGCCGGCCGGGGCCTCCGCGGGCTCGGGCCGCAGCGGCGTGGGGTCGGCGCCGGTCGGGTCGACGTCGTCGGCCGAGAGCGTCGCGGTCCCCCCGGTGGCCGCCCCGTCGGACGGGGCCGCGGCGGGCGGTGCGGCGCGGTCGACGAAGGGGATGGTCGGGCAGTCCTTCCACAGCCGCTCGAGCGCGTAGTAGGCGCGCTCCTCGGCGTGCTGCACGTGGACGACGACGTCGACGAAGTCGAGCAGCACCCAGCGCGCCTCGGCCACACCCTCGCGGCGCACCGGCTTGACGCCGTGCTGCCGGAGACGCTCCTCGACCTCGTCGACGATCGCCTGCACCTGGCGCTCGTTGGGCGCCGAGGCGAGCACGAAGGCGTCGGTGATGGCCAGCCGCTCGCTGACGTCGACGATCGCGACGTCGGTCGCCAGCTTGTCGGCGGCGGCCTGGGCGGCCAGCAGTGCGGTCTCCCGCGCCTCGGTCGAGGCGGTCATCGGGGTACCTCCTGGAGATCGGTGGTCGGTGGTTCGGGAGACGGGCTGTCGGTCTGCGGAGCGGTCGCCGGCGGCCGGTCGTACGTGGGGCGGTCCCCGGCCGGCGGGGCCGCGCCGTGGGGCACGCCCTCGCGGGCGACGGGCCGGACGCCCGGGCGCGCGTGGTAGAGGCCGCGCTTCTCGATGTACTGGACGACGCCGTCGGGCACCAGGTACCAGACCGGCATCCCCCGGCCCACCCGGTCCCGGCAGTCGCTGGAGCTGATCGCCAGCGCCGGCACCTCGACCAGGCTGACCGCCCCCTCCGGCAGGTGGGACGCGCCCAGGTCGAAGCCCGGGCGGGTGACGCCGATGAAGTGCGCGAGGTCGAAGCAGCGGTCGCTGTCCCGCCAGCTGAGGATCTGGGAGAGGGCATCGGCGCCGGTGATGAAGAACAGCTCGTCGTCGGGCCGTTGCCGCTGCAGGTCGGTGAGCGTGTCGATCGTGTACGTGGGCCCGCCGCGGTCGACGTCGACCCGGCTCACCGAGAACCGCGGGTTGGAGGCGGTGGCGATGACGGTCATGAGGTAACGGTCCTCGGCGGGGGCCACGTGCCGGTCGCTCTTCTGCCACGGCTGGCCGGTGGGCACGAAGACCACCTCGTCCAGCCCGAACAGCACCGCGACCTCGCTCGCCGCCACGAGGTGCCCGTGGTGGATGGGGTCGAACGTCCCGCCCATCACCCCGACCCGCCGACCTGCCACCGATCGAGCCTAACCGGGCGGGTCCGGGACCGGCCCGCGAGGACCGGCCCCGGACAGCGGGCACGGGCCTCCCCGCCCGGAACTCCGCAGCGGGGCCCAGCACGGGTCCTGCACGACCGGCTCCCCCGTGCTGCCGGCCGCGGCCGGCAGCGGCCCCGCGGACACCGGGACCGCCACCGGCGCCGGGACACCCGGCACCCACCGGGTGCAACGAGCCCCGGTGGACCGGGTTACGGCCGGCCTAGAGAGTGGTGACGAAGTCCGCGAGCTGGGCGGCGTTGCGGCACTCGACCATGTCGACCACCTCGCCGTAGCGGTCGGCGGCGGAGTCCCCGCTGCCCCACAGCCGGCGCGGCTCGGGGTTGAGCCAGTGCGCCGTGCGGGCGCGGCGCACGAGGTCGGCCAGCACCGGGATCCCCGGCGGGCGGTAGTTGGTGCGCCCGTCGCCCAGCACGAGCAGCGACGTCTTCGGCCCGACCGCGGAGGCCCAGCGGTCGGCGAAGACCTCGAACGCCGTGCCGTAGTCGCTGTGCCCGTCGAAGCCGACCACGTCGGCCTCCCGCCCGATCCGGGCGACGGCGTCGGCGGCGTCGGCACCGGGACGGAAGAAGCGGGTCACCTCGTCGGTGGAGTCGACGAAGGCAAACGCCCGCACGCCGGAGAAGTGCTCGCGCAGCGCCTGGGTCAGCATCAGGGTGAAGTGGCTGAAGCCGGCCACCGAGCCGCTGACGTCGCAGAGCACCACCAGCTCCGGCTTGTGCACCGCGCGCGGCCGGTGGTGGGTCACCACCGGAACGCCTCCGGTGCCCAGCGACGCGCGGACGGTCTTCCGGAAGTCCAGCCGGCCCTCCCGGCCCATCCGCCGCCGCGCCGACAGCCGCACGGCCAGCCGGCGGGCCAGCGGGGCGACCGTGCGGCGCAGCTCGGCGAGGTCCGCGGCCTGGGCGCGCAGGAAGTTGACGTGGTCGGCCAGCGGGCGGACGGCGTTCTTCGCGACCTTGTCCCGTCCGCGCTCGGCCGCCGTCCGCCGCCGCACCTCGGCCTCCACCGCGGCGCGGAAGGCGGCCAGCCGCTCGCGCACGGTCTGCCGGGCGACCTGCTCGGCCAGCCTGCCGCGCTCGCCGTCCCCGAGCAGGCCGGCCAGCAGCTGGGCGACCAGCGTGTCCGGCGAGAGTGCCCGCATCACCCGGTAGCTGAAGAAGGACTGGCCCGACGGCGACGGCGCGGTGCGGCCCAGCTGGTCGACCGCCTCGCGGGCGAAGCGGCGCAGCGCCTCCTCGTCGCCGTCGAGCAGCAGCCGGGACAGCTCCTCGCGCATGAGCTGGGCGAGGTCGGTGCCGTCGGGCAGGTCGAGGGTCGACCCGGCCGCGGATCCCTCGCCGTCGCCGTCCTCGTCGGCATCGGGTGCAGGCCGGTCGGACAGCGGCCACCACAGGTCGAACAGCACGTCGTACGCCGGCCGCTGGGCCGCCCGCTGCAGCAGGACGGCGGCCAGCCCGTGCCGGAGCTGCTCGCGGTCCAGCAGGTCGACCACGGTGAGGATCTCGGCGGCGTCGACGGCCTGGCTGATCCCGACCGGGATGCCGGCGTCCCGCACCGCGCGGACGAACCCGTCGAGGTGGCCCGCGAGCCCTCCGGCAGTGGTCGGCCCTGCCATCAGTTCAGCCGCAGCTCGGCCGCGGCCCGATCCTGGTCGCTGGCGTGCTTGAGCACCACGCCCAGCGTCGACCGGACCGCCGGCTCGTCGAGGGTGTCCAGCCCCAGCTCGAGCAGCGTCTGCGCCCAGTCGAGGGTCTCGGAGATCGACGGCGACTTCTTCAGCTCCAGCGCGCGCAGCGCCCGGACGGTGCGCACCAGCTGCTCGGCCAGGCCGGGGGCGAGGTCGGGCACCCGGGACAGCACGATCTCGCGCTCCCGCTCGGCCGACGGGTAGTCCAGCGCCAGGTACAGGCAGCGCCGCTTGAGCGCCTCGGACAGCTCGCGGGTGGCGTTGGAGGTGAGCACCACCATCGGTCGGCGCACCGCGGTGACCGTGCCGAGCTCGGGGATGGTCACCTGGAAGTCGCTGAGCACCTCCAGCAGCAGGCCCTCGACCTCGACGTCGGCCTTGTCGGTCTCGTCGATGAGCAGCACGGTCGGCTCGGTGCGCCGGATGGCAGTCAGCAGCGGCCGGGAGAGCAGGAACTCCTCGCCGAAGATGTCGTCGTGGACGGTGCCCCAGTCCGCGCCGTCGGTGCCCTGCGCCGCCTGGATGCGCAGCAGCTGCTTCTTGTAGTTCCACTCGTAGAGCGCCCGCGCCTCGTCCAGGCCCTCGTAGCACTGCAGCCGGATCAGCTCCGACCCGGTGGCCGCCGCCAGCGCCTTGGCGAGCTCGGTCTTCCCGGTACCCGCCGGACCCTCGACCAGCAGCGGCTTGCCCAGCCGGTCGGCGAGGAAGACCGTCGTCGCGATCTGCGCGTCCGGCAGGTAGCCCGAGGCCGCCAGCCGCTTGCCGACGTCGGAGACCGAGGAGAACTGCGGGGACTGCGACGGCGGGCGGGGCATGCGGCTCCTCGGGCGGGCGGGGGCGGCTCAGCGGGTGTGGCCGCTGCCGGTGACGACGTAGGTGGTGGAGGTCAGCTCCGGCAGGCCCAGCGGCCCGCGGGCGTGCAGCTTCTGCGTGGAGATGCCGATCTCGGCGCCGAAGCCGAACTCCCCGCCGTCGGTGAACCGGGTCGAGGCGTTGACCAGCACCGCGGCGGCGTCCACCCCGGCGGTGAAGTCGGCGATGGCCCGCGCCGAGTCGGCGACGATCGCCTCCGAGTGCCCGCTCCCCCACCGTTCGATGTGGTCCAAGGCCTGCGGGAGGTCGTCGACGACACGCACCGCCATGTCCATCGACAGGTACTCGGTCGCCCAGTCCTCCTCGGTCGCCGGGACGACGGCGTCGTGCGCGGCCCGGGCCGCGTCGTCCCCGTGCAGCGTCACGCCGGCGTCCACGAGCGCGGACAGCAGACGCGGCAGGAACGCCACGTCCCGGTGCACGAGCAGCGTCTCCGCGGAGTTGCAGACGCTCACCCGGTGGGTCTTGGCGTTGAGCACGATCGCCTCGGCGGTCGTGGGGTCGGCCGAGGCGTCGACGTAGACGTGGCAGTTGCCCTCGCCGGTCTCGATGACCGGCACCCGCGCCTCGCGCACCACCCGCTGGATCAGCGACGCCCCGCCGCGCGGGATCACCACGTCGACGAGGCCGCGGGCGTTGAGCAGCTCGCCCACCGAGGCGCGGTCGGCGGGCAGCAGCTCCACCGACCCGGCGGGCAGCCCGGCCTTCTCCGCCGCCTCGGTGAGGACGGCGACCAGGGCGGTGTTGGTGCGGAACGCCGACGCCGAGCCGCGCAGCAGCGCCGCGTTGCCGCTCTTGAGGCACAGGCCGGCGGCGTCGACGGTCACGTTGGGCCGGGCCTCGTAGACGATGCCGACCACGCCGAGGGGCACCCGGACCTGGCGCAGCTGCAGCCCGTTGGGCAGCGTCGACCCGCGGACGACGTCGCCGACCGGGTCGGGCAGCGCGACCAGCTGGCGCAGCGCGTCGGCCACGCCGGCGATGCGGCCGGCGTCGAGCCGCAGCCGGTCGAGGACCGAGGCCGGGGTGCCGTCGGCCGGGGCCGCCTCGACGTCGGCGGCGTTGGCGGCCAGCACCTCGTCGGCGCGCTCGACCAGCGCGTCGGCCATGGCGCGCAGGGCGCCGTCCTTGGTGTCGGTGGGCAGGGTGCGCAGCACCCGGGCGGCGGCGCGGGCACGCAGCGCCGCGGCGCCGATCAGCGGCAGGCCGGAGACGTCGGACACGCCCGCGAGCCTACGCGGGCGCGAGTGGCCTCCCGGCCGCGTCGGGCACGGACTGCGCTGGTGGGAGTGATCCCCATCCAGAGCGGGACGACACGCGCCCCGACCGCTGCCACCGCCCCGACCGCTGCCACCGCCCCGGCCGCCGACCTCGAAGCCCGGGCCCGTCGATGACGGACACCACCACCCGGAGGGGACGGGCCTGCCGCCGGCGCGCGGGTACCGCCAGGACCAGCCGGAGGTCTCCGGCACCGGCGCGGCCTGACCAGCCCGCTGAGCGGGCGGGTCACCAGACGGTGCGGATCGCCGGGAACCCCACCAGCGCGGCATCACTCGTGACGACGGGGAGGGACCCCAGCACCGCCTGGGCGACGATGACCCGGTCGAACGGGTCGCGGTGGGACCACTGCAACGTGCCGGCGGTGAGCGCGTGGTGCCCGGTGATGGGCAGCTCCTCCGCCCGCAGCCTCGCCAGGTGCTCCCGGTAACCGCTCACCACCGCGGCCGCGCCCTCCAGCTTGCCCAGGCGGTGCTTCGTGGCGATCTCCCAGGCACTGGCCGCGGAGACGTACACGGTGGTCTCCGGCGCCCGCACGGTCGCGAGGGTCTCCGCGGGGACGCGTTCCGGGTCCACCAGGACCCACAGCAGGGCATGCGTGTCGAGCAGGAGCGAGGTCACTCCCACCGGGCCAGTTCGTCGTCCGGGAGCGGCTCGGAGAATGCCTCGGGGACCGAACCCGCGACGAAGCCGACGGGGCGGGGCGCGGGCCCGCCGACCGGCACGAGCCGCACCACCGGCCGGCCGCCCCGTGCGATGACGACCTCCTCGCCACGCTCGGCGGCCGCGAGCAGCTGGGACAGCCGCGTCTTGGCCTCCTGCACGTTGACGTAGGTCATGCACAGAGGCTAGGTGCTGCCGACCAGGTTGGCCAGATCGGGTTGGCCAACCCCGCAGGATGCTGCCCGGCGCGGCTCGACCGGGTCCGATGGGCTCCTGCACGCCGCCCACTGAGCGGTCAGCGGTACGGGTCGGTGATCTCCCTCAGCCGCTCGAGGGCTGCGCGTAACTGCGCGGTGGCCTCCTCGCCGAGGTGGGCGGTCCATTCGGCCTCGACCTCGGCCTCCACCCGGCGGGCGAGCGCCACCAGCTCCTGGCCGCGCTCGGCGATCTGCACCAGCCGGGCGCGGGCGTCGGTGGGGTCGGGCACGCGGCGCACGTAGCCGGCGCGCTGGAGCTGGTCGACCAGGTGACCGGCAGTCTGCTTGGTGACCAGCGCCTGCTCGGCCAGGTCGGTCAACCGGGTGCCGGAGGGACCGATCCGGGCGGCGATGCGACCCTGGGCGAGCGTGATGTCGTCGAACCCCTCGGCCGCCAGCGTCGCGAGCAGCCGGGCCTCCATCGCCCGGTGCGGGTAGAAGCACAGCAGGGCCAGGTTCTGGTGCTCCTGCTCCCCGGGGTCCCGGCCCCGGTGGACACCGTTCTGCGGGACCTCGTCGCGAACGCTCACGGTCCCCCTTGACGTTGGTCAGATGATCTGACTGAATAGTCAGGCCATCGTACCAACACCCGAGGAGGTCGTCGTGGACCTCGACGACGTGTGGCGCACCATCGACGCCCAGCGGCTGAGCCTGGCCGACCTGCTCGACGACCTGTCGCCGGCCGAGTGGGCGACCCCGTCCCTGTGCGACGCCTGGCGGGTGCGCGACGTCGCGGCGCATCTGACACTGGCCCAGATGGGCCCGTGGCCCATGGCGGTCGCCGCGATCCGGGCGGGCGGCAGCTTCGACCGGATCATCCGGGACACGGCACTGCGGGTCGGCCCGCTGCCCGACGACGAGTACGGCCGGCGGATCCGGGCGATGGCCGGCTCGCGGCGGCGGGCGCCGTTCATCTCCCCCATCGAGCCGCTCACCGACGTCCTCGTGCACGGGCAGGACATCGCCGTCCCGCTGGGTCGCGAGCGGCCGATCCCGCCGGTCCCCGCGGCCGTGTCGGCCAGACGGGCCTGGGACATGAGTTTCCCGTTCGGGGTGCGCAAGCGGCTGGCCGGCCTGCAGCTACGGGCCACCGACGGCGACCTCGTGCTGGGCGAGGGCGCACCGGTCGAGGGCACGACCGGCGACCTGCTCCTGCTGATCACCGGCCGCACCGCCACGGTGCACCGGCTCTCCGGCGAGGGCGTGGAACGGCTGACGGCGGCGGACGGCCGCCGGGAGGAGTCGAGGAGGACGACATGACCCTGGGCGTGATCACGGACGTGTCCGCACCGGTGGAGCTCTACGACGCCGTGCACGCGGCGATGCTCGAGCGGACCGGCCCGGCCTTCGACGGCCTGCTGCTGCACCTGGTCCGGCCCACCGCGGACGGGTTCCAGCTCATCGAGGTGTGGGAGTCGCGCGAGGACTACGAGCGCGGGAACCGGGAGGTGGTCGGGCCGGTCTTCGCCGAGGTGCTGCAGGGGCAGGCACCCCCGGCCGCGGTGGTCACCGAGTTCGAGGTCCGCGGCCTGGTGCTGCCGCGGGCCGGCGTCGCCGTCTGACCGGGCGCATCCCGGCTCGTCGAGGAGGACCCAGATGATCTGGGCGGTGACCGAGGACGTGTCCCCACCGGCGGAGCCGTACGACCTGGTGGGGCTGTACGACACCGTGCACCGGCTGCTGCTGGAGCGCACCGGTGGGGCCTTCGACGGCCGACTGGTCCACCTGACCTGGCCGACCGCCGACGGGTTGCGGGTGATCGAGGTGTGGGAGTCCCGCGAGCAGTACGACCGCTACGGCCGCGAGGACATCGGGCCGCTGGTCGCGGAGGTCCTGGCGGGGCGGCCGTGGCCGACCGTGGTGGTCACCCCGTTCGACGTCCGCGGCCTGGTGGTCCCGACCGGCGGGGTGGTGGTCCCGGCCGGCGTGGCGGCCCGGTGAGGTGCTGGAACGGCCCCCTCGCAGGTGGAAGGCAAGGGGGTCCTTCGTTCAGTTGAGCGCGCGGGTCCCTGCGGGGAGCGTGCCGCCGCGCACCATCTCGACCGTCGCGTCCTGCAGCGCGGTGAGCGCCACCCGCTGGGTGAACGGTCCGGTGGACACCCGGGCCACCCCGAGTTCCTGCATCTCGCGGGCGGGCAGCGCGGCGCCCGGGACGCTGATCAGCGTCAGCTTGTTGCGGCCGAGGCCCTCGACGACCGCGGCGATCTCGTCGCGGTCGACCAGGCGCGGCACGAAGACGACCGGCGCACCGGCCTCCAGGTAGGCCCGGCCGCGGCGGATCGCCTCGGCGACGAGCGCACCGCGGTCGGCGCCCTCCGGGGCCCGGACGAAGGTGTCGGTCCGGGCGTTGAGCACGAAGTCGATGCCGGCGTCCCGACCGGCGCGCAGCACCGCCTCGAGGGCGGCCACGGCCTCGTCGAGCGGCTTCATCTGGTCCTCGAGGTTGCCGCCGACGACGCCCTTGTCGATGGCGCGCCGGGCGGTCTCCCCGGCGTCCCCGTAGCCGGCCTCCATGTCCATGCTCACCGGCAGGTCCACGGCGGCGGTGATCCGGCCGACCATGTCCAGGTGCAGGTCGAGCGGGATGTTCTCGCCGTCCTCGTAGCCGAAGGTCGAGGCGATGCCGTGGCTGGCGGTGGCCAGGGCCCGGACGCCCTCGGTGGCGGCGACCACCCGGGCGGAGACGACGTCCCACACGTTGGCGAGGACCAGGATCTCCGGGGCGGTGTGCAGGTCGAGCAGCGTGCGGGCCCGGGCGGCGAGGTCGGTCACGCCGGCCACGCTACGGCCGGGCCAGCCGGCGTGCCGGGCGAGCCGGGAGCGCAGACCACTGCGGACGGCGGGCCACTCGGCGTCGGTGATCGAGAAGACGACGGTGTCCCGCAGCGACCCGCCGGGCATCCGCCGGTGGTTGCGCAGCACGCCGTCCTGCTCGGCGCCCAGCCGCGCGATCGCCGTCCGGACTGGTGGTTGTGCCAGTGCGTGCGGAACTCCACCGCCAGGCAGCCCACCGCCTCGAAGGCGTGGCCGAGCAGGAGCAGCTCGCTCCCGGCGTTGACCCCGGTCCGCTGCGCGGAGGCGGCGGTCCAGGTGTGCCCGACCTCCAGCCGCCGGCGGTCAGGTCGAGGTTGCAGTAGGTGGTCGCGTCGACCGCGCCGTCGGCGTTGCGGCGGACGACGAACGGCAGCATCTCCCGCGCCGCCTGCCGGGCCAGCCGCGCCTCGACGTCAGCCACGGTCCCGGAGCGCTCGCAGCGCGGCCTTGCGGGCCTCGCCGGTGAGCCGGTCCAGGAAGACCTTGCCGTCGAGGTGGTCGACCTCGTGCTGCAGCGCGCGGGCCATCAGGCCGGTGCCCTCCAGCCGCAGCGGCTCGCCGTGCACGTCGAAGCCCTCGACGACGGCGTGCATCGCCCGCACCGTGGGCGCCCACAGGCCGGGGATGGACAGGCAGCCCTCGTCGCCGTCCTGGGTCTCCTCGGAGAGCTCCACGATCCGCGGGTTGACCACGTGCCCGATGCGCCCGTCGACGTTGTAGGAGAACGCGCGCAGCCCGACGCCGATCTGCGGCGCGGCCACGCCGGCCCGCCCGGGGTCGGCGACGGTGTCCTCCAGGTCGCGGATGAGAGCGGCCAGCTCCTTGTCGAAGCTGCGGATCTCGTCGGCGGGCGTGCGGAGGACCGGGTCACCGAGCTCGCGGATGGGACGGATCGTCACGGTCGGCAGTCTCCCAGTGCGGGTACCGGCAGGTGGACGGCGGGAGGTCGCCATGGAGCCACGCGCGGAGCCCCTGCGGCTCCCCACCGGGTACGGCACCCCGAGGACCACTCTGGACTGGGCCGCGGTCCGGTCGCGGCTCGCGTCGGCGCGGCAGTACTGGGTGGTCACCTGCCGGGCCGACGGACGGCCGCACGTCGTCCCCGTGGAGGGGTTCTGGCTCGACGACGTCTGGTACTACGGCGGCGGGGACGACGCGGTGCACGTCCGCACCGCCCGCAGGTCGCCATGCACCTGCCGGACCCCCAGCGCTGCGTCGTCGTCGAGGGCCGCGTGCGACCGGCCCGGCCGGACCCGGCGCTCGCCCGGCGGCTGGCGGAGGAGTCGCGGGCCAAGTACCCCGAGTACGGCGCCGGCGCGGACGCCTTCACGGGCGCGCTGGCGCTGGACCCCGTCCGCGTGCTGGCGTGGACGTCCTACCCCGCGGACGCCACCCGGTTCGTCTTCGCGCCCTGATCCGCGGGCTCACAGCGGTTCCCGGGTTGGCTGACGGAGGCGGTCAACTGACGAGATCGCGTGATGTCGCACGCTTCGAGGCGTTCAACCGTGCGAGATCACGCGATCTCGCTGCCGCGACAGCACGACCCGTCGACCAACCGGCACACCGTTGTCAGCCCAGGGACGGGCGACGCACGAGCACCATCTCGTCGCGGTGCACGATCTCCCGCTGGTACTCCGGGTCCAGCTCGCTGGTCTTGCGGCCCAGCAGCGGCGGCAGCTCGCGGGCGTCGTAGGCGACCAGCCCGCGGGCCACCACGACGCCGTCGGGGTCGACCAGCTCGACCGGGTCGTCGGCGAGGAACTCCCCCACCACGTCGGTGACGCCCGCCGGCAGCAGCGAGGCGCCGCGCTCCCGCAGCGCCCGGACCGCACCAGCGTCGAGCTGCAGCCGGCCGCGCGGGCGGGTGGCGAACCGCAGCCAGAACTGGCGGGCGCGGGGCCGCGGCCCCATGACGGCGAAGCGGGTGCCCACCGCCTCCCCGGACAGCGCGGCGGCGGCCTGGGCGGTGGAGGTGACGACGACGGGGACGCCGGCGTGCGCGGCGATCAGCGCGGCCTCGACCTTGGTCGCCATCCCGCCGGTGCCCACGCCGTTGCGGCGGGCGGTGCCGAGGGTGACCTCGCCGAGGTCCGCGGGGTCGCGCACGGTGTCGATCAGCCGCGCCGGGCCCTGCCGCGGGTCGCCGTCGTAGACGCCGTCCACGTCGCTGAACAGCAGCAGCGCGTCGGCGCGGGCGACGTGCGCGACCAGCGCGGCCAGCCGGTCGTTGTCGCCGAAGCGGATCTCCTCGGTGGCGACCGTGTCGTTCTCGTTGACGATCGGGAGGACGCCGAGGGTCAGCAGCCGCTCCAGCGTGCGCTGGGCGTTGCGGTAGTGGCTGCGCCGGGTGAGGTCGTCGGCGGTCAGCAGCACCTGGCCGACGGTGACCTGGTGCCGGGCGAACGCGTCGGCGTAGGTCTGCACCAGCCGCAGCTGCCCGACGCTGGCGGCGGCCTGGGCCGTGGCGAGGTCCCGGGGCCGGCCGACCACCCCGAGCGGGGCCAGGCCGGCGGCGATCGCTCCGGAGGACACCAGCACGACCTCGCGGCCCTGCGCGTGCACCGCCGCCAGGACGTCGACCAGGGCGGTCAGCCGCTGCTCGTCCAGCCCGCCGGGCAGGCTGGTCAGCGACGAGGAGCCGACCTTGACCACGACCCGCCGCGCGCCGGCGATGTCCTCCCGCGGCGTCACTCGTCGTCCTCGGGCAGGTCGTCGTCGGTCCAGGTCTCGGTGAGCTCGTAGGGCACCCGGCGGGCCTTCTTGGCGGCCAGCCGCTCCTCGGCGCGCACCCGGTGCGGGGCGTCGATGCGCGCGTCGGTGCCGCGGCCACCGAGGCCGGCGGTCTCCTCGACGCTGAGCGTGCCGGCGGGCAGCGTGGGCTCGAAGTCGAAGGCGACGTCGCCGATGACGATGGTGTCGCCCTCCTGCGCGCCGGCCTCCTGCAGGGCGTCCTCGACGCCGAGCCGGTTGAGCCGGTCGGCGAGGAAGCCCACGGCCTCGTCGTTGGTGAAGTCGGTCTGGCGCACCCACCGCTCGGGCTTGACGCCGCGGACGGTGAAGGCGCCCTCGTCGTCCGGGTCGCGCTCGACGGTGAAGCCGCTGTCGTCGACCGCCCGCGGGGTGAGGGTGACCCGCACCGGCTCGGGCTCGGGCAGCGCGGCCCGGTGCGCCTCCACCGCGTGCGCCAGCGCGAACCCGAGCTCGCGCAGCCCCTCGCCGGTCGCGGCGCTCACCGGGAACACCTGCAGGCCGCGCTCCTCGAGCGGCTCGCGGACCAGGTCCACCAGCTCGCGCCCGTCGGGCACGTCGATCTTGTTGAGGACGGCGACCCGCAGCCGGCCGACGAGGTCCTCCCGGTACTGCGCCAGCTCGTGCTGCAGCGCCTCGATGTCGCTCTCCGGGTCGCGGCCGGGCTCCATCGTGGCCATGTCGACGACGTGCACCAGGACCGCGCAGCGCTCGATGTGGCGCAGGAACTCCAGGCCGAGCCCGCGGCCCTCGGACGCGCCGGGGATGAGCCCGGGCACGTCGGCCATCGTGAAGACGGTGTCGCCGGCGCGGACCACGCCGAGGTTGGGCACCAGCGTGGTGAACGGGTAGTCGGCGATCTTCGGCCGCGCGGCGGACATCGCCGCGATCAGCGAGGACTTGCCGGCCGACGGGAACCCGACCAGGCCGACGTCGGCGATGCTCTTGAGCTCGATGACCGCGTCGAACGCCTCGCCCGGCTCGCCGAGCAGCGCGAAGCCGGGGGCCTTGCGGCGGGCGTTGGCCAGCGCGGCGTTGCCCAGGCCGCCCTTGCCGCCGTGCGCTAGGACGACGCGGGTGCCGGTGCCGACGAGGTCGGCGATCACCCGCCCGTCGGGCGTGCTGACCACGGTGCCGGCGGGGACCCGCAGCACGCGGTCCTCGCCCCGGGCGCCGTGGCGGTTGCTGCCCTCACCGGGGCGGCCGTTGCCGGCCTTCTGGTGCGGGCGGTGGTGGAAGTCCAGCAGCGTGTGCACGCTGGGGTCCACCTCGAGGACGACGTCCCCGCCGTTGCCGCCGTTGCCCCCGTCGGGGCCACCGAGCGGCTTGAACTTCTCGCGGTGGATCGAGGCGACGCCGTGCCCGCCGTTGCCGGCGGCGACGTGCACGACCACGCGGTCGACGAAAGCGGCCATGTCCGCGCCGCCTCCTGATCCTGGTCTGTCAAGCGCCACGAGCGCACGGGCCGGCGGCCCGTGCGCTCGTGGACGTCAGCTGAGTGGTTCTTACGCCTCGACCGCGGAGATGGAGACGGTCTTGCGCCCCCGCCGCGTGCCGAAGGTCACGGCACCGGGCTGCAGCGCGAACAGCGTGTCGTCGCCGCCGCGGCCGACGCCGAGGCCCGGGTGGAAGTGGGTACCGCGCTGGCGCACGATGATCTCGCCGGCCTTCACGACCTGGCCCCCGAAGCGCTTGACGCCGAGGCGCTGCGCGTTCGAGTCGCGGCCGTTGCGGGAGGACGAGGCGCCCTTCTTGTGTGCCATGTCGTCGTCAGCCCTTCGTGATGTCGCGGACCACGACGTCGGTGAGGGGCTGACGGTGCCCCTGACGCTTGTGGTAGCCGGTCTTGTTCTTGAACTTGTGGATGCGGATCTTCGGGCCCTTGCCGTGGCCGACGATCTCGCCGGTCACGGTCACGCCGGCCAGCGTCTCCGCGTCGCTGGTGACGGTGTCGCCGTCCACCAGGAGCAGGGCCGGGAGGGTGACGGTGTCGCCCGCCTCACCCGCGAGACGGTTGACCGTGAACCGGTCGCCCACGGCCACCTTGTGCTGCCGGCCACCGGCCTTCACGACTGCGTACACCACTGAACTCCTCGATCGCCTCTGTCATGTCCTGCGTGCGCCCGGGCGCCGGGTGCTGGACGGGCTGCCCGCCTCCCAGGCGGCACCCGCAGGTGCGCGGCACCGGGGCGGTGCAACCCGACCAGCGTACCCGAGCGGCGGGGACCGGGGCGAACAGGGGACCGACCCCTGCCCCAGCCCCTCCCGGGCTCAGGATGCCGGCGGGCCCGCCGGCCGGCTGGCGGCGCGGCGGCGGCGCGGGCGGGTCACCGGCGTGGCCGTCCCGCTGCCGTCGTCGGCCACCGGCGGCACGGTCTCCCCCGTCGCCCCGCCGGACGGCGGCGTCCCGTCCTCCGCCTGCTCCTCGGCGGGCTCGTCGTCCATCGGGCCGGGGTCGTCCGGGCCGGCACCGGCGGGCACGGCCTCGTCGTCGGACCCGCCCGCGCCCAGGGCCCGGTCCACCGGCTCGGCGAGCGACGGCTCGGCCAGCGCCTGCTGCGCGGGGACCGGCTCCTGGGCGACCTCGGCGACCGGCCCCTCGGCGGGTCCGGCGGCCGGCTCCTCGGCGACGGGTTCCGGTGCCGCCTCCGGGGTGACCGCGTCGGGCTGGGGAAGGACCCCCTCCTCGCCACCCCTCGCAAGCTCGGGGCGGTGCCCTGGAGAGGGCCACCGATCGGCTGTGTCGTCCGGCTCGCCGGTGGCGGCGAGCACCGCGGCGTCCTCGGCCGCGCGCTCCTCGCCCGACTGGCTGCGGTTGCGGCGGCCGCGGTTGCGCCGTCCGCCGCCGGAGCGCTGGCCCTCGCCGTCGCCGTCCGGGTTCCCCCCGGCCGGCGCCTCGGCGCCCACGGCCACGGTCTCGGCCGGAGCGGCGTCCTTCTCCTCGTCGCGGACGGTCGTCTCCCTACCGCCGCCGCGCTGCTGGTCGCGCCGGCCGTTGCCGCCGCCGGTGCCGCCCCCGCCGTTCCCGCGGCGCTTGTCGTCCACCGGGTCGACGTGCACGATCACGCCCCGACCGCGGCAGTGCTCGCACGGCTCGGAGAAGACCTCGAGCAGGCCCTGGCCGACCCGTTTGCGGGTCATCTGCACCAGGCCCAGCGAGGTCACCTCGGCGACCTGGTGCTTGGTGCGGTCGCGGCCCAGGCACTCGGTCAGCCGCCGCAGCACCAGGTCGCGGTTGCTCTCGAGCACCATGTCGATGAAGTCGATGACGATGATGCCGCCGATGTCGCGCAGCCGGAGCTGGCGGACGATCTCCTCGGCCGCCTCCATGTTGTTGCGCGTGACGGTCTGCTCGAGGTTGCCGCCGGAGCCGGTGAACTTGCCGGTGTTGACGTCGACGACGGTCATCGCCTCGGTGCGGTCGATGACCAGCGAGCCACCCGAGGGCAGCCACACCTTGCGGTCCAGCGCCTTGGCCAGCTGCTCGTCGATCCGCAGGTCGCGGAAGACGTCGCCCTCACCGGTGTGCCGGGTCAGCCGGCCGACCAGCTCCGGGGAGACGTGCGCGACGTAGGCCTCCACGGTGTCCCAGGCGTCGTCGCCCTGGACGACGAGCTCCTTGAAGTCCTCGTTGAAGACGTCGCGGATGACCCGGATGGCGAGGTCGGGCTCCCCGTAGAGCAGCGCCGGCGCATTGGACGAGGACTCCGCCTTCTTCTGGATGACCTCCCACTGCGCCTGCAGCCGGTTGACGTCGCGGGTGAGCTCCTCCTCCGAGGCGCCCTCGGCGGCGGTGCGGATGATGACGCCGGCGTCGTCGGGGACGATCTTCTTGAGGATGTCCTTCAGCCGGGTCCGCTCGGTGTCGGGCAGCTTGCGGCTGATGCCGGTCATCGAGCCGCCGGGCACGTAGACCAGGAAGCGGCCGGGCAGGTTGACCTGCTGGGTGAGCCGGGCGCCCTTGTGGCCGATCGGGTCCTTGGTGACCTGCACCAGCACCTTGTCGCCGGACTTCAGCGCCTGCTCGATGGAGCGCTGCTTGCCGGACAGCCCGGCGACGTCCCAGTTGACCTCGCCGGCGTACAGGACGGCGTTGCGGCCCTTGCCGATGTCGATGAAGGCCGCCTCCATGCTGGGAAGCACGTTCTGCACCCGGCCGAGGTAGACGTTGCCGGCGAAGGACGTCGCCTGCGCCTGGGTCACGTAGTGCTCGACGAGCACGTCGTCCTCGAGGACGGCGATCTGGGTGCGCTCGCCCCGCTGGCGGATGACCATCGTGCGGTCGACGGCCTCGCGGCGGGCGAGGAACTCGGCCTCGGTGAGGATCGGCGCCCGGCGGCGGCCGTTGTCCCGCCCGTCCCGGCGGCGCTGGCGCTTGGCCTCCAGCCGGGTGGAGCCGGTGACGCCCTTGACGTCGTCGTCGCTGGTGGTGCGACCGTTGCGGCCGGCCCGCTCGGGGCGGTCGTCGTCGCTCTCGGCGGCGGCCTCGCCGTTCTCCGCGCTGCTCCCGCGGCGGCGCCGCCGGCGCCGGCGGCGGGTGCTCGAGCCGCCCTCGCCCTCGTCGTCCTCGGCGGTGTCCTCACCGCTGTCGGTGTCGGCGTCGGTGTCCTCGTCGGCCTCGTCGGCGCCCTGCTCGTCGCCGGCGTCCTCGTCGCCGGCGTCCTCGTCGGCGGAGTCCTCGTCCTCGGTGTCGCCCGCGTCCTCGCCGCTGCGCCCGCGGCCGCGGCCCCGGCGGCCCCGACGGCGGCGCCGGCTGCCGGCCGACCCGTTGTCGTCGCCGTCCTCGTCCTCCTCGGCGCGGTCGTCGTCGGTGGTGTCGGTGTCGGTGTCCTCGACCGCCGCGCTCTCCTCGCTCCCGGAGCGGCGACGGGAGCGGCTGCGCCGCGAGCGCGGTGCCGGCGTCTCCTCGTCGAGGTCCTCGGCCGGCTCGACGTCGGCCTCCTCGAGAGCGGGCGACTCGGCCGGACGGCGGCTGCGCCGGCGCGGCGGGGGCGGCACGTCGGTCTCGGCCGGGGCGACGAAGCTCACGAAGGCCGGGACGGCCGGGGCCACGGGCGGCGGGGGCGTGTAGGCGCCGGGGTCGGCCGCGCCGGCCGGGCGGGTGGCCCGCCGGCGGGGACGGGCGATGACCGCGGTGGGCTCCGGGGAGCTGAACTGGGCGCCGAAGGGCGAGACCGGGGGCTCCTCGGGCTCGGTGGCCGGCTCCTCCTCCGGCGCCCCCCCTTCCGGCGTCTCCTGCTCCGGCGTCTCCTCGGCGGCGGTCGCCTCGCCGGCGTCGTCGTCCTCGGCGGCGGTCGCCTCGCCGGCGTCGTCGTCCTCGCCGGCCTCGGCGCCCTGGAGCTGGTCCTCGACCGGCTGCGCCTCGTCGACCCCGCCCTCCGGCAGGGCGGCGGGGTCGAGGCCCTCGTCGGCGGTGGTGGTGCTGTCCTGTGTCTGGTCGGCCACGCGTGGCTCGCCTCCTGTGTGGTGCTCCCGGGCGCCGATCGCTTCGACTGGCGGCCGCGCAGGAGCACGGGGTTGGGCGGGTCGGGCTGCCGCGCCGGGTGCGGCGGCAGGCTCGGCCCGCGAAGTCTGTGGGCCGGTGTCCGGGCGAGGAGTTGCCGCGGCCGGACACCGGGTGCTGCAGGTCTCAGGTGCTGGTCGGGGTGCGTCACGTCTGGCAGCCGTGCCGCGCGACGGCGTGGAGCCCCGGGGCCCACCGGTCAGACCGACGCGGGCTCCCCCTGGCAGCGGGTGCCCGCAACGCGGTCCGGGCCGAGCGGGTCGGCCACGGTCCCGGTGTCGTCGAGCCGGCCCTGCGCCTCACGCACGGCCCGAGGGGGCGACGGCGGGCGCAGGTCGGCGACGGCACCCAGAGCGGCCAACACGTCGTCGGGTCGAACGGCGGGCGTCACCTGCCGGACGACCATGTGCAGTATGGCACAACCTGCCTCCTCGGCCGCCGACGCACTGGCCACGGCGGCCCGCGCGTCGACGTCCCGGAGGCCGTTCTTGGTGCGCTTCTCGACGGTGACCACGTCGGCGGCCAGGAACGCCTCGACGGCCGCTGCGAGCTCGGCGAGCGACACGCCGGGCAGCTCCACCCGCCAGCTCGCGGCGTCGATCCGGTCGGCCAGGGACCCGGTGCCCTCGACCGCCTCGACGCACTCGAGGACGTCGACGCCCGGCGGCAGCGAGGCGTCCAGCGCGGCCCGCACCTGCTCGGGGTCGCACCGCCGCGCCAGGCCGATCTCCAGGTACTCGGCCTCGCTGGCCGCCCCGGTGGGCGCGGCGCCGACGTAGGAGATCTTCGGGTGCGGCGTGAACCCGGCCGAGAACGCCATCGGCACCTGCGCGCGCCGCAGCGCCCGCTCCAGGGCACGGGCCAGGTCCCGGTGGGAGGCGAAGCGCAGCGGGCCGCGCTTGGCGTACCGCAGCCGCAGCTTCTGGACGGTGGGCGGCGGGGGCGGGCCCTCGGGCTGGCGGGCCACTAGCGGCCGACGACCGTGAGCGGGAGCAGGCTGCGCCCGGTCGGCCCGATCTGGATCTCGGTGCCGTTGGTCGGACAGACGCCGCAGTCGTAGCAGGGGGTCCACCGGCAGTCGGCGACCTCCTCCTCGGAGAGGGCGTCCTGCCAGTCGTCCCAGAGCCACTCCTTGTCCAGCCCGGAGTCCAGGTGGTCCCAGGGCAGGACCTCGTCCTGGCCGCGCTCGCGGGTGGTGTACCAGTCGAGGTCGACGCCGAGGGGCGCCAGCTCCTGCGCGGCCGCCTGCGTCCAGCGCTCGTAGGAGAAGTGCTCGCTCCAGCCGTCGAAGCGGCCGCCCTCGCGCCACACCCGCTCGATGACCCGGCCGACCCGCCGGTCACCCCGGGAGAGCAGCCCCTCGACGATGCCGGGCTTGCCGTCGTGGTAGCGCAGGCCGATCGAGCGGCCGACGCGGCGGTCGGCGTTGATCGCCTGGCGCAGCAGCCGCAGCCGCGCGTCGATCGTCTCGGCGCCGGCCTGCCCGGCCCACTGGAAGGGCGTGTGCGGCTTGGGCACGAACCCGCCGATCGAGACGGTGCAGCGGATGTCCTTGCGGCCGCTGGCCTCCCGGCCGGCGCGGATGACCTCGACCGCGAGCTCGGCGATCTCCAGCACGTCCTCGTCGGTCTCGGTCGGCAGACCGCACATGAAGTAGAGCTTCACCTGCTGCCAGCCGTTGGCGTAGGCGGTGGTGACGGTGCGGACCAGGTCCTCCTTGGACACCGTCTTGTTGATCACCCGGCGGATCCGCTCGCTGCCGCCCTCGGGGGCGAAGGTGAGGCCGGAGCGCCGTCCGTTGCGGGACAGCTCGTTGGCCAGGGTCACGTTGAACGCGTCCACCCGGGTGCTGGGCAGCGACAGGCCGGTGTTGGTGCCCTCGTAGCGGTCGGCGAGCTCCTTGGCGACCTGGCCGATCTCGGAGTGGTCGGCGCTGGACAGCGAGAGCAGCCCGACCTCCTCGTAGCCGGTCGCGCGCAGGCCCTGGTCGACCATGGAGCCGATGCCGGTGATGGTCCGCTCGCGCACCGGGCGGGTGATCATCCCGGCCTGGCAGAACCGGCAGCCGCGGGTGCAGCCGCGGAAGATCTCCACGCTCATCCGCTCGTGCACGCTCTCGGCCAGCGGCACCAGCGGCGTCTTCGGGTAGGGCCACTCGTCGAGGTCCATGACGGTGCGCTTGCCGACCCGCGCGGGGACGTCGTCCCGGGTGCGGGTCACGGCCGCGATGGCGCCGTCCGGACCGTAGGAGACGGAGTAGAAGCGCGGCACGTAGACGCCGTCCACCCGCGCGAGGCGGGCCAGCAGCTCGACCCGGCCGCCGGGCCGGCCCTGCTGCTTCCACGCCGCCACCACGTCGGTGATGTCGCCGACGACCTGCTCGCCGTCACCGAGGACGGCGCAGTCGACGAAGTCGGCGACCGGCTCGGGGTTGAAGGCGGCGTGCCCGCCGGCCACCACGACCGGGTGGGTCTCGTCGCGGTGATGAGCGTGCAGCGGGACGCCGGCGAGGTCGAGCGCCTCGAGCAGGTTGGTGTAGCCGAGCTCGGTGGCGAAGCTGACGCCGAGCAGGTCGAAGTCGGCGACGGCGCGGTGGGAGTCGACAGTGAACTGGCCGACGCCGTGCTCGCGCATCAGGGCGGCGAGGTCGGGCCAGACGGCGTAGGTGCGCTCGGCGAGGGCGTCGGGCCGCTCGTTGAGCACCTCGTACAGGATCATCAGGCCCTGGTTGGGCAGGCCGACCTCGTAGGCGTCGGGGTACATCAGCGCCCAGTGGACGGCGACGTCGTCCCACCCCTTGACCTGCGCGTTGAGCTCGCCGCCGACGTACTGGATCGGCTTCTGCACCTGCGCGAGGAGCGGTTCGAGACGGGGGTACAGCGATTCACCGTTCATGACCCGTCCAGGGTAGACGGGCCCTGGAACGGCGAGATCGCGCGATCTCGCACGGCCGGCCGGGGGGACGCGTGCGAGACCACGCGATCTCGACGAGGACGCGTCAGCCCAGCTTCGGGAAGAACAGCGCGATCTCGCGGGCGGCGGACTCGTCGGAGTCCGAGCCGTGGACGATGTTGTTCTGCACCTCGAGGGCGAAGTCGCCGCGGATGGTGCCGGGCGCGGCCTTCACCGGGTCGGTCGCGCCGGCCAGGGCGCGGAACGCCTCGACCGCCCGCGGGCCCTCGGCGACGAGCGCGAGCAGCGGGCCGCCGGTGATGAACTCGACCAGCGGGCCGAAGAACGGCTTCTCGCGGTGCTCGCCGTAGTGCTCCTCGGCGACGTCGCGGGTCAGGGTGCGCAGCTCGGCGGCGACCAGCCGCAGGCCCTTGGCCTCCAGGCGCGAGATCACCTCGCCGACCAGGCCACGGGCGACGCCGTCGGGCTTGACGAGGACCAGGGTGCGGGCGGGGGTGGCTTCAGACACGAGCGCGGAGCCTACGCGGCGCCCGGCCCGGCGTCGTCGTCCGAACGGGGAGCGGGTTCCCGGAAGGGATGGCCGAGCAGCTCCTTGCGGATCTGCAGCAGGTACAGCCAGATGAGCACGAAGATGCCGCCGACGAACCACATGGCGGCGTTGAGCAGACCGGTGAGCAGCAGCGGCACCTGCAGCGCGGTGGCCACGACCAGGCCCTGGGGACGGCGCTGCACCCCGCTGGCGAGCACGAGGACGACGGCCAGCACGAGCAGCAGCGTCAGCCGCACGCCGCCGAGGCCCTCCTCGGTCTGCGCGATGCCCCGCGGCACGAACAGGACGGCGATGCCCTCGAGCACCAGCACGCCGGCCGCGGCCCCGCGCAGCGCCCGCGCCGCCCGCTGCGGGTCAGGAGCCGTCACGGCTGCTGCCCGCCCAGGATGGTGCGGGCCTCCCCCGCCGTGATCACGCTGCCGGTGACCAGCACCCCGGAGCCGCCCAGCGCGTCGTCCGGCCCGGCCTCGGCCAGCTCGATGGCCTCGGTCAGCGCCTCCGGCAGCCGCGGCGAGACGCTGACCCGGTCGGCGCCGAACACGTCGACGGCCAGCGCGCCCAGCTCGTCGGCCGGCATCGCGCGCGACGAGCTGTTCTGGGTCACCACCAGCTCGGCGCAGACCTCCTCGAGCGCGCTGAGCATCCCGGCGACGTCCTTGCCGTGCACCACGCCGACCACGCCGACCAGCCGGGTGAAGTCGAAGGACTCCCGGACCGCCTCGACGGTCGCGGCCATGCCGGCGGGGTTGTGCGCGGCGTCGACCAGAACCGTCGGGCTGGTGCGCACCCGCTCCAGCCGGCCCGGCGAGCGGACGGCGGCGAACGCGCCGCGCACCGTCTGCACGTCGATCGGACCGGTCGCCGCGCCGGCACCGAGGAAGGCCTCGACGGCGGCCAGCGCGGTCGCGGCGTTCTGCGCCTGGTGGGCGCCGAAGAGCGGGAGGAAGACGTCCTCGTACTCGCCGCCGAGGCCCTGCAGCCGCAGCTGCTGGCCGCCCACGGCGACGCGGCGGTCCAGCACGCCGAACTCGGTGCCCTCGCGGGCGACCACGGCCTCCATCTCCACCGCGCGGCGGACCAGCGCGTCCAGTGCCGCCGGCTGCTGGCGGGCCAGCACCGCCACCGCGTCCCGCTTGATGATCCCGGCCTTCTCGCCGGCGATCGTGCCGACGTCGGGCCCCAGGTACTCGGCGTGGTCGAGCGCGACCGGCGTGACGACGGCGACGCGCGCGTCGGCGACGTTGGTGGCGTCCCAGCTGCCGCCCATGCCGATCTCGATGACGGCGACGTCGACGGGCGCCTCGGCGAAGGTCGCGTACGCCATGCCGACCATGACCTCGAAGAAGCTCATCGGGTGCTCGCCGGCGGCGTCGACCATCTGCACGTAGGGCGCGATGTCGTCGTAGGTCTCGACGAAGCGCTCGGCGCTCACCGGCTCGCCGTCCAGCACGATCCGCTCGCGCACCGACTGCAGGTGCGGGCTGGTGAACCGGCCGACCCGCAGGCCGAAGCCGCGCAGCAGCTCGTCGACCATCCGCGCCGTCGTCGTCTTGCCGTTCGTGCCGGCGACCTGGACGACGGGGTAGGCCCGGTGCGGGGAGCCGAGCAGGTCGACCAGGGCGGAGATGCGGCCGAGCGACGGCTCCAGCCGGGTCTCCGGCCAGCGGGCCAGCAGCTCCGCCTCGACGCGGGCGAGATCGGCGGGGCGGGTGCTGCTCATCCTCTCCAGGATGCCAGTCACCCACTACCTACGATGAGGGGCATGACCACCGACATCCACACCCCGGAGACCTCCGTCCCCGGAGCGGGCGCCGGTGTACCCGAGAAGCCGTCGCTCGACGGGCTCGAGGACAGGTGGACCGCCCGCTGGGCGGAGGACGACACCTACGCCTTCGACCGGGCGGCCGCGCTCGCCGCGCCGCGGGAGCAGACCTGGTCGATCGACACCCCGCCGCCGACCGCCAGCGGCTCGCTGCACGTCGGGCACGTGTTCAGCTACACCCACACCGACATCGTCGCCCGCTACCAGCGGATGCGCGGCAGGCACGTCTACTACCCGATGGGCTGGGACGACAACGGCCTGCCCACCGAGCGGCGGGTGCAGAACTACTACGGCGTCCGGTGCGACCCCGCGCTGCCCTACGACCCGTCCTTCGAGCCGCCGGCCAAGCCGGGCAAGGACCAGGTGCCGGTCTCGCGGCGCACCTTCGTCGAGCTGTGCATGCGGCTGACCGAGGAGGACGAGCGGGCCTACGAGCAGCTCTGGCGCCGCGTCGGGCTGTCGGTAGACTGGAACAACGTCTACCGGACGATCTCCGAGACCTCCCGAGCCACCGCCCAGCGGGCGTTCCTGCGCAACCTGGCCCGCGGTGAGGCCTACGCGCAGGAGGCGCCGACCCTCTGGGACGTCACCTTCCGGACGGCGGTGGCCCAGGCCGAGCTCGAGGACCGCGAGCGGCCCGGTGCCTACCACCGCATCGCCTTCCACACCTCCGACGGCCCGGTCTCCATCGAGACGACCCGGCCCGAGCTGATCCCGGCGTGCGTCGCCCTGGTCGCCCACCCCGACGACGAGCGGTACCAGCCGCTGTTCGGCCAGACGGTGCGGACGCCGGTCTTCGGCGTCGAGGTGCCGGTCGTGGCGCACCGCCTCGCCGAGCCGGACAAGGGCTCCGGCATCGCGATGATCTGCACCTTCGGCGACCTCAACGACGTCACCTGGTGGCGCGAGCTGCAGCTGCCCACCCGCGCGATCGTCGGCTGGGACGGCCGGCTGCTGTCCGAGGCCCCGCCCGGCGTCCCGGCCGGGCCGTACGCCGAGCTGGCCGGCAGGACTGTGTTCAGCGCGCAGCAGCGGATCGTGGAGCTGCTCCGCCAGTCCGGCGACCTCGAGGGCGACCCGCGGCCGATCACCCACCCGGTCAAGTTCTACGAGAAGGGCGAGCGCCCGCTCGAGATCGTCACCACGCGGCAGTGGTACATCCGCAACGGCGGCCGGGACGCCGACCTGCGCCAGGCCCTGATCGACCGCGGCCGGGAGATCCGGTGGGTGCCCGAGCACATGCGGCACCGGTACGAGAACTGGGTCGAGGGCCTCAACGGCGACTGGCTGATCAGCCGGCAGCGGTTCTTCGGCGTCCCGTTCCCGGTCTGGTACCGGCTGGACTCCGCCGGCGAGCCCGACCACTCGTCGCCGATCCTCGCGCCCGAGGAGTCGCTGCCGGTCGACCCGTCGTCCGACGTCCCCCCGGGCTTCGACGAGTCGCAGCGCGGGAAGCCGGGCGGGTTCATCGCCGACCCCGACGTCATGGACACCTGGGCGACCTCGTCGCTGTCCCCCCAGGTGGCCTCGGGCTGGGACACCGACCCGGAGCTGTTCGCGCACGTCTTCCCGATGGACCAGCGCCCGCAGGCCCACGACATCATCCGGACCTGGCTGTTCTCCACCGTCGTCCGCTCGCACTTCGAGCACGGCACGGTGCCCTGGACGCACGCCACGATCTCCGGCTTCGTGGTCGACCCCGACCGCAAGAAGATGTCGAAGTCCAAGGGCAACGTCGTCACGCCGATCGACGTCCTGGAGCGCTACGGCACCGACGCGGTGCGCTGGCGGGCCGCGGGTGCCCGGCCGGGGGCGGACTCGCCGTTCGACGAGGCGCAGATGAAGGTCGGCCGCCGGCTGGCCATCAAGATCCTCAACGTCGGCAAGTTCGTGCTGGGCCTCGGGGCGTCGGCCGCGGCGTCCGCGGACCAGGTGACCGAGCCGGTCGACCGGGGTCTGCTGGCGGGGCTGGCCGGCGTCGTCGACGAGGCGACCGCGGCCATGGAGACCTACAACTACACCCGCGCGCTCGAGGTCACCGAGGCGTTCTTCTGGTCCTTCTGCGACGACTACGTGGAGCTGGTGAAGTCCCGCGCCTACGGAACGGGGCCGGCCGCGGAGTCCGCCCGGGCCACGCTGGCGCTGGCGCTGTCGGTGCAGCTGCGGCTGTTCGCCCCGGTGCTGCCGTTCGTCACCGAGGAGGTCTGGTCCTGGTGGCAGTCGGGCTCGGTGCACCGCGCGCCGTGGCCGACCGCTCGCGAGCTGCCGGCCGGCGGGGACCCGGCGGTGGTGTCGGTGGTGGCGACCGCGCTGGCCGGGGTCCGGAAGGCCAAGTCCGACGCGAAGGTGTCCATGCGCGCCGACGTCGAGTCCGCGACGGTGACCGCGCCGGCCGAGCAGGTGCCACTGGTGGAGGCCGCGCGCAGCGACCTCACCGAGGCCGGCCGCATCGCGTCGCTGACCGTGGTCCCCGGTGAGGGCCCGCTCGCGGTGGACGTCGTCCTCGCCCCACCCGCCGAGGCCTGATCGGTGGGCGCTGAGGCCGGGTTCTCGTGCCAGGAACCCGGCCTCATCGCACACCGAACAGCCGGCGCCGGGCCTGGTACGTCGCCAGGATGTCCCGTCGGCAGGCCTCGGGCTCGGCGGTCAGCCGTGAGTAGCCATACCGGAGGGTCTGCCAGCCGACGGTCGCCAGCTGCGCGTCGCGCCGGATGTCCCTCTCCCGTTGCCGTCGGGAACCGTGCCAGGCCGCGCCGTCCAGTTCGACGGCCAGCAGAACCTCCTCGTACGCCACGTCGAGGAGGTACCGCTCCCCCGCCACGACGACCGGGCGCTGCTGGACGAACGCCGGCATGCCCGGCTGCTGCAGGACGTGGAGACAGCCCCAGACCTCGAGCTCGCTCCGGCAGCCCTGAGCGAGCAGCCGCACGAGCTCTGCCAGCTCGGCCCGCTGCGGCAGTCTCGATCGCCGGGCCAGCTCCGCGGTCAGCGCCCGCGGTCGACAGAGCCGCCGCCGGACGGCGTCGATGGCGGCAGCGCGGACGACGGGCCGGGTCAGCTGCCCCGGCGTCGCCCAGGTGTCGACGACGGCCCGCTCCACACAGGTGACCGGAATCCCGGCCACCCGGCGCAGCGCGTCCCCCACCTCGGCCCGGTGCAGCACGACCCCGGCGGATCCCCTGCCACTGCGGGTGGCGTCGACGATGAGGTGGACCGACTCCCGCGGCGGTGCGACCTCCCACAACGCCAGCGCCGTGCCGTGGCTGACCACCGCCTGCCTGGAGCTGACCGCTGCCGCGACCCGGGTGCGCCAGTCGCGGGCGGCTGCCGGGGTGGCGAAGACCCCGGGCTGCAGGCGGACCAGCCGGCCCGAGGCGACCCACGCGTCGACCGTGCCGCGGTCCACCCTCCGCCTCAGCTCCGCGCGGGTCGCCCAGCCGTCCGGACCCACCACTGCGTCGACGTCCCGTGCCACCGGTGCAGCCTGCGGGCGACGCGGCCTCGGTGATCCGCTTCGGCGACATCTGTGGACAGCGGCGCACCGTGTGCGCTCAGGCCGGGTGCGACGGCCCAGAACCCCGCCCCAGCGCACACCGTCACCGGCCGAGAACGGCGACGGCCCGCCTCCCCGGTGTGGGAGACGGGCCGTCGTGGTGCGCCTGGGTCAGGCCGACTTCTCGCGGGGGGCGCGGGCCGGCTTGCGCGGCACGATCGTCGGGTTGACGTGCTCCAGCACGACCTCCTTGGTGATCACCACGGAGGCGACGTCGTCCCGGCTGGGGACGTCGTACATCACCGACTGGAGCACCTCCTCCATGATCGCGCGGAGGCCACGGGCGCCGGTGCCGCGGAGGATGGCCTGGTCGGCGATCGCCTCGAGCGCGTCGTCGGTGAACTCCAGCTCCACGCCGTCGAGCTCGAACAGCCGCCGGTACTGGCGCACCAGGGCGTTCTTCGGCTCGGTCAGGATGTTCATCAGCGCGTCGCGGTCCAGCTTCTCCACGCTGGTGATGACCGGGAGGCGGCCGATGAACTCGGGGATCATCCCGAACTTCAGCAGGTCCTCGGGCATGACCTCGGCGAAGGCGTTGGCCTCGTCGATCTCCTTCTTGCTGCGGATCTCCGAGCCGAAGCCGATGCCCTGCTTGCCGGCCCGCTGCTCGATGATCTTCTCCAGCCCGGCGAAGGCGCCGCCCACGATGAACAGCACGTTCGTCGTGTCGATCTGGATGAACTCCTGGTGCGGGTGCTTGCGGCCACCCTGCGGGGGCACCGACGCCGTCGTCCCCTCGAGGATCTTCAGCAGCGCCTGCTGCACGCCCTCCCCGGAGACGTCGCGGGTGATCGACGGGTTCTCGCTCTTGCGGGCGATCTTGTCGACCTCGTCGATGTAGATGATGCCGGTCTCGGCGCGCTTCACGTCGTAGTCGGCGGCCTGGATGAGCTTGAGCAGGATGTTCTCGACGTCCTCACCGACGTAGCCGGCCTCGGTGAGGGCGGTGGCGTCGGCGATGGCGAACGGGACGTTGAGCATCCGGGCGAGGGTCTGCGCGAGGTGGGTCTTGCCGCAGCCGGTCGGGCCCATCAGCAGGATGTTGGACTTGGCCAGCTCGACCGAGTCGTCACGGCTGCCCGCACCGCCGGCCTGCACCCGCTTGTAGTGGTTGTAGACCGCGACCGACAGCGCACGCTTGGCCTTGTCCTGGCCGATGACGTACTGCTCGAGGAAGTCGTGGATCTCCTTGGGCTTCGGCAGCTCGTCGAACTTCAGGTCCGACGACTCCGAGAGCTCCTCCTCGATGATCTCGTTGCAGAGATCGATGCACTCGTCGCAGATGTAGACCCCGGGGCCAGCGATGAGCTTCTTGACCTGCTTCTGGCTCTTCCCGCAGAACGAGCACTTGAGCAGGTCACCGCTCTCACCGATTCGTGCCACCTGCTGACCTCCACCTCGGGGGGGATTCCAGGCTCCTGGTGTCAGGTGCCCGCCTGTTGATGGTGCTGATGTCCCGTGCTCGGCCTCGCTGCCGGCGAGGCTCTCCTCCCGGCACTCCGGCCGGGGATCGGGCGCTCGCCGACGGTACCTGCAGGCACCGGCCCCGGAGGGCGATGACTCGCCCGTCGGGGACGGCGCCAGAACCACATGCGTCCCGCGTCCCCCGACGGTACGGGTCGAGTGCCCGACACGCGAAGCACTCGACCCGTACCGGTTGAGAGGATCAGGCCGGGAGGGCGTTCAGCTTCCGGCTCTGGATCACCTGGTCGACGATGCCGTAGGCCTTGGCCTCGTCCGCGGTGAGGATCTTGTCGCGGTCGATGTCGGCCCGGACCTGCTCCGCCGACCGGCCGGTGTGCCGCGCCAGGATCTCCTCCATCTGCGTGCGCACCCGCTGGATCTCCGCCGCGTGGATCTCCAGGTCCGACACCTGACCGCCGGCCTCACCCGAGGGCTGGTGGATCAGCACGCGGGAGTAGGGCAGCGCCAGCCGCTTGCCGGGGGTACCGGCCGCGAGCAGGACGGCGGCGGCCGAGGCGGCCTGGCCCATGCAGACGGTCTGGATGTCGGGCCGGACGAACATCATCGTGTCGTAGATGGCCATCAGCGAGGTGAAGGAGCCACCGGGCGAGTTGATGTAGATCGTGATGTCGCGGTCCGGGTCGGCCGACTCGAGCGTGATGAGCTGGGCCATCACGTCGTTGGCCGACGCGTCGTCGATCTGCACCCCGAGGAAGATGATGCGCTCCTCGAAGAGCTTGTTGTACGGGTTGGACTCCTTCATGCCGTAGCTGGTCCGCTCCACGAAGGAGGGCAGCACGTAACGGCTGGAGGGCATCTGGAAGCTCATGGCAGTTCTCCTCCGAACCGTCAGTTGTCCGTGACCGGGTTGGTGCTGTCGGTCATGGCCGCCTTGCTCACCACGTGGTCGACGAAGCCGTACTCGAGGGCCTCCTGCGCGGTGAACCACCGGTCGCGGTCGGAGTCGCGCTCGATCTGCTCGATGCTCTGCCCGGTGTGGAAGGACTGCAGCTCGTTGAGCTCACGCTTCGTCCGCCGGAACAGGTCGGCCTGGATGGCGATGTCGGCCGCGGTGCCGCCGACGCCGGCCGAGGGCTGGTGCATCATGATCCGCGCGTGCGGCAGGGCGTAGCGCTTGCCCTTGGTGCCGGCGGTCAGCAGGAACTGGCCCATGGAGGCAGCCAGGCCCATGCCGTAGGTGGCGACGTCGCAGTCGATGAACTGCATCGTGTCGTAGATGGCCATGCCGGCGCTGACCGAGCCGCCGGGCGAGTTGATGTACAGGTGGATGTCGCGCTTGGGGTCCTCGGCCGACAGCAGCAGCATCTGTGCGGCCAGCTGGTTGGCGATGACGTCGTCGACCTGGGTGCCCAGGAAGATGATGCGCTCGCGGAGCAGGCGCTCGTAGACCGAGTCGTTGAGGTTCATCCCCCCGGCGGCGCCACGCATGAGCGGCGCGCTCGCCGAGTTCGGGTTGGTGCTCACGGGTGCGGTGACCTCCGTTGACTGTCGGGCAGCCGGTCTCGCTGGGCGGGGCTGGTGGTGCCGGCTCCGGGGCGTCGCCGCGGTGCGGTGTCCCGGTGCCGGTCTGGGTCCACGACGACCCTAACGCGCGTGCGTGAGGGGGCAGTCCCGGCGCGGGGGGTGTTCGCCGTGGGCGCAGCGGCCGGCGGGCGCCTCCCCTCTGGGGACGACCGACGCCGCCCCTCCCCAGGGCGTGGGGTGGGACGGCGTCGTCGCGGCGTGGCCTCGTCCAAGGGCTCGGACGGAGTGCTCTCTCAGCTCTTGGTGACGTCCTCGGCGTCCTCGGTCGCACCCTCGGGGGCCTCGACCGCAGCGGCGTCGGCGACCTCGGCGTCCGGGGCCTCGTCGGCGTCCTCGTCCTCGGTGCCGGCCTCGCCGGCGCCCGGGGCCTGCACCGTCTTCGGGCGCAGCGCCTCGAGGTCGACCACGTTGCCCGAGGCGTCGGTGATCGTCGTCTGCTCCAGCAGCTGGGCGAGGGTCTTGGTGCGGCGGACGTCGGCGACGAACTCGGCGATGTTGCCGCCCTGCTGCAGCTGCTGGGCGTACTGCTCCGGGCTCATCCGGTTGCGCTGCGCCTGCGCCATGATCTGCGCTGAGAGGTCCTCGTTGTCGACGGTGACCTCACGGGCGTCGGCGATGGCGTCGAGGATGAACTGGGTGCGCACCGCCTCCTCGATGTTCTTGCGCTGGTCGGCGTCGTAGGCCTCGCGGCTCTCGACCCCGGTCATCTGCAGGAAGCCGTCCCAGTCCATGCCGGCCTGCTGCAGCTCGTTCTGCATGGCCCGGTTGCGCCACTCGATCTCGCGCTCGACCAGCTTCTCGGGGACCGGCACCTCGACGGTCTCCAGCAGGTGCTCGACCAGCTTGTCGCGGGCCTGCGCGCCCTGCTGCAGCACCTTGGTGCGGGCCAGCCGGGTGCGGACGTCCTCGCGCAGCTCCTCGAGGGTGTCGAACTCGCTGGCGGTGGAGGCGAACTCGTCGTCCAGCTCGGGCAGCTCCTTCGCCTTCACCGAGCGCACGGTGACGGTGACGTCGGCGGTCTCGCCGGCGTTCGGGCCCTGCAGCAGCGCGGTCTGGAAGGTCGTCGACTCGTCGGCCGACAGCCCGCGGACGGCGTCGTCGAGGCCCTCCATGAGGTTGCCGGAGCCGACCTCGTAGGACATGCCGGTGGTCGAGCCGTCCTCGAGGACCTCGCCGTTCAGCGTGGCCTCGAGGTCGATGGAGACGAAGTCGCCGTCCTGGGCGGGCCGGTCGACGCCGGTGAGCATGCCGAAGCGCTCGCGCATGACCGAGATCTGCTGGTCGATCTCCTCGTCGGTGACCTCGACGTCGTCGACGGTGACCGCGAGCTCGTCCAGCGACGGCAGCTCGACCTTGGGGGCGACGTCGACCTCGGCGGTGAAGGCGAGGGTGTCGTTGTCGTCGAGACGGGTCACCTCGATGTCCGGCTGGCCCAGGACGCGCACCTGGTTCTCCCGGACGACCTCGGAGTAGACCTCCGGGATGGCGTGGTTGACGACCTGCTCGAGCACGAGCGGCCGGCCGACGCGCTGGTCGAGCACCCGGTTGGGCACCTTGCCGGGGCGGAAGCCGGGCACGCGCACCTGGCGGCCGAGCTCCTTGTAGACCTCACCGAAGGCGTGGTCCAGGTCCCCCCACGGCACCTCGATCGCCATCCGGACCCGCGTGGGGCCCAGTTCCTCGATGGTGCTCTTCACAGCAGCAGTGCTCCTCGATCGACAGATGGGGATGGGCGCCGGGCAGGACGGACGACGCCGGGTCGACCCCCGAGTCTAGAGACAGCCGCGGAGGCGCCGGTCCGGCGGGACGGAGAGGACGGGACGGTCGGGGTGACAGGATTTGAACCTGCGGCCCCCCGCTCCCAAAGCGGGTGCGCTACCAAGCTGCGCCACACCCCGTGGCGGGTCGAGTCTAGGTCCCGCCCCTACCCCGGGACGACGCGGCGCGGAGGGCCGACGCCCGGGCGGTTACGCTGTCGGGGCACCGTCGCGGGTGTAGCTCAATGGTAGAGCCCCAGCCTTCCAAGCTGGCCATGCCGGTTCGATCCCGGTCACCCGCTCCACGCAAAGCCGCAGGTCAAGCAGCCTGTCAGACCTCCTAGTGCTCCGTCACGGTTCTTCTTGATGTGATCCGCGGCCGGAGTGACCATTTCTCATGGCCGCGCACGTGCGGACTGTGGAAGTGCCCGACGCCGATCGGCAGGAGCTGGAGCGGCGGGTCCGGGACAAGGGCGCGCCGGCGCGGGAGGTCGAGCGTGCCCGGATCGTGCTGCTCGCGGCCGAGGGAGTGCCGGGCAAGCAGATCGCCGCGATCGTCGGCTGCGCCGAGCCGACCGTGGTGACCTGGCGACGGCGCTACGCCGACCACGGCCTGGGCGGGCTGGAGGATCTGCCCCGGCCGGGTAAGCCGGCGCAACTGCCCGAGGCGCTGCGGGACCGGGTGCTGGAGCTGACGCTGACCGAGCCGCCGACCGCTTTCGGGGCGACGCACTGGTCCTCGCGCCTTTTGGCCTCGGCCCTGGCCGGCGAGGGCAGGCCGATCTCGCACGCCACCGTGGCCCGGATCTGGCACCGCTTCGGCGTGCAGCCGTGGCGGACGCAGACGTTCAAGTTCTCCACCGACCCGGCCCTGGAGGCCAAGGTCCGCGACGTCGTCGGGCTGTACCTGCATCCGCCCGAAAAGGCGGTGGTGCTCTGCGTGGACGAGAAGCCGCAGATCCAGGCGCTGCAGCGGACGGCGCCGACGCTGCCGACCAGGCCCGGATGAGCGGAGCGGCAGACCTTCGACTACGTCCGGCACGGCACCACCACGCTGTTCGCCGCGCTGGAGGTGGCCACCGGCAAGGTGACCGAGGCCTGCACCCAGCGGCACCGGCACCAGGAGTTCCTGGCCTTCCTGCGCCAGGTCGCGCGGGCCTATCCGCGCCGCGAACTGCACGTGGTGGTCGACAACTACGCCACCCACAAGCACCCCGCGGTGCGCGCCTGGCTCAAGCGCCATCCTTGGGTCCACCTGCACTTCACCCCAACCTCGGGCTCCTGACTGAACCTGCTGGAGGCGTTCTTCTCGATCATCACCCGGCAGGCGCTGCGCCGGGGCAACTTCCCCACCGTCGCCGACCTCATCTCGGCCATCGAGGGCTTCATCGACGCCTGGAACGACCGCTGCGCACCGTTCACCTGGACCAAGGACCCGGACACCGTCATCGCCAAGGCCATCGACCCACGACGCCGCAAGACACAGACGACGTCAGTTACGGAGCACTAGGCGGCTTGATTGTTTGTCAACGACGCGTTCCCGAATCCTGTCTAATTGCCGCTATGAACTCCGCTGCCCGAGACTCTGGCGTCCGCTGGCGAGCGGCGGGCGCTTGAGCATCACCAAGGATGCCGAATAGCCTCCTTCGCACCTCGCCACCTTCAATCGAGTCGGGGATTTGGTTCGATTGAGAGGATAGTTTCCTTTCCACATCTTCCCGCGATGGGGAAATGATTCTTTGAAGAGAAGCGGGTCGCCCTGTGGTCCCGATAACCTCGATAAGCACGGCTGCGCCAGCGACGCAGAGAGCCGCTATTCGCACCCCGTTCCAGTTACCCGGTTCCGGAATGAGGACCGCTATGAGGCCACCAAGGAATGCCACAATGCCAAGATTGTAACCCCACCTAGCGCGAGTCCTGAGCCGTAAGGCCGTAGCGTCTTCCCACCATTGATCTAGACGAACCTTCGCGGCGACTGAGTCGTTGGACTTCGCCTCGGGCCACCATGCCAGCCGGTCCGACGGGGATGTTTGATACATCGCAGCGTTCAGCGCTGCCTGTATGGCGAATATTAAGAGGGCTGCGGCCATCGTGAAGAGGAGAATCGATATATCGCCGCGCCATCCCCTGGATCCGCGGCCAGTAATTGCGACGACCGCGCTCAGCGAGAATCCCGCGAGGAGTGGCGCTGCCACCTTGGAATAGTCGATGAGGCTGCTCGGGTAACCCAGGACATCTTCCTTAGACCAAACCTGGTTACGCCTACCCGGCCGATGACTCCTGGGCATTATCCGCCTCGAGACTCATGCGGCCTGTCACCAACACTGTGCCAACCATCGGCTACGCGTGGTCGCTCAAACTCTTCGGGGTCCTCGATTCGACGTACGTATACATGCAGTGTCTTACCAGCGCCATCCTCCGCCTCCTCCAGCGCGCGGAATGTTTGGGCCAACAGCCGGAACAGGGCCTCCTCTTGCACCAGTCCGCGAACTTCATACCAGAATCCTCTTGCGGCAACCTCCGGAGAAGGGACTATAGCTCCTACGGAAGGCGGAGCCGAAATCGAGGCAGGCGGAGGGGTCGAGGCAGGTGGATATGTAGGGGGTGGAGGGATCGGGGGAAGAGGATAACTTCCGGAATGCTCGTCAGCGGAGGACGCTCCGTTACCGCGCGGTTCGTGATCTCCGGACATCGGGCCCCCTGAACTATCGATGGGACGGCTGCTCATTCAACAGACCACCCTGCGCGTGTCAATGCTTCGCTCAACCCAATGAAGCGCTCGGACTTGGTGATAGTCGAGGCTCATCGGATCGGACCAATTCCGGGCGATCGATGCCATCTGCCCGACGAGGTCGTCGGAAGGGCTCGCTCCAGGGTGTCGCTGAAAATTGCGAGGAAGTCGTCGCGCCCAGGCGTCAGCTGTCTCATCCGGGCCATACCGGCCACATACCAGACGAGGTCGTCGTGCCAGCCGTCGTCCGCCCCGTCCCGCCAGACTGCTCGCCGGAGCATTTGAGCCATGACGATCATCCCCTTCTCGGGTGGCGTTCGGTCGGTGGAGCCGGGAGGGCACCGCCCGTGGCGGAGGAGCGGGTCGCGCTCGATGTCCGGCGGTCAGCCGGTCCTCTCCTGACGTCAACCCCCCGTCGCCCTGGTACCGAGGGCCGACCTCGATGTCCGGGCGACCGACGACGCTAGGAGACCGCTGTCACCGCGGCGTCACGGATTCGGCACCGGGCGCGTCGTCGCACGCACGGCATGTGCCCGGCCCACAGTGGCGAGGTCGGCCCCGGCGCAGCCGCAGTTGATGCGGAACCCGGCACTCAACTGGCATCGGGGCCGATCAACAGCGAGGAGCCGCTCGTCCGGGCCGCCGCGCGTGGCGTTAAGGCATGCGAAAGGCACGGCATCCGCCCGACCTGGCCCGGGCCAGCCAAGATGGCGCTCGGAGTCCCAAGCCTTCCAAGCTGGCCATGCGGGTTCGATTCCCGTCACCCGCTCCACCGCGGTGTCGCGGGGAACCGTTCACAGGCTTCCCGCGACACCTTTCACGTTCGGGCGGTTTGCGGTGCCGCCAGGACTCCCATCCTTCCGGCGAATGGAGCCTCCGTCAGACCCGGCGCGCGACAGCTTCCTCGCCACCCTTGACTACTCAGTCCTGACGACGCCGTCCTGATCGCCGATCCCCTTGAGGCAGACGGTCGGTCAGGGCAGCGGAAGTCGAGTAGATCCCCACCGTCGATGGCTTCGATGCTGCCGCGGACCATGCCTGCGAGCGTGAGGCGAGCACGGTTGCGGACGTCCCGGAGACGGCGCCGAAGACGTGCGTCGTGCCGCCGGGCTGGATCAGGAGGCTCCCCTCGAGGGTGCCACGGATCCAGGCCACTCCAGCCCGGTGGACGCGGACGGTCGTCCTTCGGTGCCCGCGCAGGTGTACTTCCCGTGAATGGCCAGCGTGTCCGAGGACATGTCCGATGCCTTCCTGTGCGCGTCCTCCGTCGGCGGCGTCCGGCGGTTGCTGCCGCGCGCTGGGGCATGTGCGGCGGGAGTCTTGGGAGTGCCGTGAGTCGGGCATTCAAGGGTGGTGCCGCCCCGCCCTCCGGCTGACGATGCCTGCGCCACACGCAGTCGGTGCTGCTCGCCGGGAGCTGCCCGGGTCAGACGAAGCGTGTGTGCGCTCGGGGCAGGGCTACACCGTCGACCTCGATGTCGACCTTCTCGTTGTAGAAGGCGACCAGGCCCGCGATCGGCAGGAGCTGTCGTGTGGGGAACGAGTAGGACCAGGCGATGTCCTGGTAGGCCTGCGGCGTCCTGCCCTCGACCCGCAAGGACCAGTAGTCCGACGTGACTCCCTTGTACGGACAAGCGGTCCGGGTATCGGTCCGGACCAGCTGCTCGAAGTTCACATCGGTGCGGTGGATGTAGTACCGGGTGAGCAACCCGGTCTCGAAGACCAGCACCGGGCTCGCACTGTCGGCCAGCACGTGGCCGTCCAACTGCACGCGGACGTGGCGGTGTGACGGCAGCGCGTCGACCCGGACGTAGGGGTTGCGGGGATGGACGAAGACCTGCTCGTCCTCCTCGTACCAGGCGTCGAGCGCGGCCCAGTCGAAGCGCGCGGTGCCGGCGATTCCGTCGACCGAGTCGGCGCCGAAGACACGCACGCTGCCCGGACGCTCCTCGTCCCCGATCCGGAGTCCGTACCGGCGGGCGGTTCCGCGCTGCAGACGCAGCTCCCGCCCCTCGTCGACCAGGAAGGACTCGTCGATGTCGTCGAACGGGATGTAGTACTGGGGATAGAAGGGGAACTCCCAGACATAGCGGGCACGAACGGAGTCGAAGACGGTCCGGCCGCTCAGGGTGGCCCTCACCCGCCTTGGTGCCGGCTCGATGCGACCGGCCTCGGCCGCCATGACGGGATAGTCGCGAGCTGGTGTTCCGGACTGATCTGGCATGACTTCTCCGGGAGGTGTGCTCGTCCCGCGGCCCGGTGAGCCGCGGTCAACTCGAGGGGGCGAGGTCGGCTCCGCCGAAGGGGACGTCAAAGCGATCGCACCAGACGACGACGCTGGTGTAGGCGGTGCTGTCGACGTCGGCGGGGACGGCGTAGTTCTGGTCGCCGATGTTGCCCTTGAGCGGGCCGAGGCTGACGTAGTCGTCGTCGAACGCCTCGTCCGGGCCGAGGGCCGGGTTCTTCGTCAACCACACGACCAGCACCGGACCGTTCGACGTGACGAACCCCTCGAACCGGACGACCACCCGGTCGTCGGACAGGCGGAGGACACGAGCGGTGCCCACGGTCTCGTGCTCCCGGGAGACGAAGCTGCCCGAGGCCAGTTCCACGGGCGGGGCCGCCGCTCTCGGGGCGGTTGATCCGGAGGCTGGCGACTGTTCGGCAGCCGCGCTCGGCAGCACCTCGTCGACCCGCTGGTCGTACAGCAGCTTCTGGGGCTGGAGCCAGACGAACGTTGCGGCAGCGAGGACGGCGAGTGCGCCAACCGTCAGCCAGACCCATCTTCTGCGCCACAGCCGGCGGCGCTGCTGGGGTCTGCCGGAGTTGGTGGCCGGTTCGTCCATGCGGCCGGGGACTTCATCGGCACGGGTCATGACCGGTGTTCTCCGCTGGATGGTTCGGTGTCACGGGAGGCAGCGCTCCGTCAGGCAGACGCCGCGCCGGCGTTGAAGGGTCAGGCGGCCTGCAGGATGTCGCCCGAGGGGACGCCGGACGCCGCGGCGAAGGCGTAGGGGTGGGCGAACGCGTAGCCGGCCTGATCGGGATTGGCCTGCAGTTGGAGGCAGACCCCGGAGCTCCAGTTCCAGACGACCACCACCGCGTTGCTGGTCCGCTGGTCCCAGAGCAGCGCCACCTCGACGGCGCCCTGCTCTCGGCGGGCCAGCTCGAGGAGCCCGGACCCGTTCCTCGTGCTGCTTGACATGACCCACCACTCCTGACCGTCTCCGACGTGTGCCCGTGGCGACGCTGCCTCGGGGGTACCGGCGGCCCGCCGGAGCGGGTGCCTTTCCACTCCCTACGTCTGAGCACCCGCGCGGTGGTTACACGCCCGGGCCGCCGAGCTTCCCGCTGGTGCCGGCCCACTGCAACGCCCGGCCCTACCGCCGGACGACGCCGTCAGAACGCTCGCGGCGCAGGCGCCGCCGGGACTCGGGTCGCCGGATGAGCTGTGTCCGGGAGCGGTCGAGGCGATGGCCCTGTCCGACGGGACGACCCTCCGATCGCCCGCTCAGCTGTTGGACTTCTCCGTGGGTGAGGTGGCCCGCCGCGTGCAGGACGCGCTGCGCAGGCGCCGGGTGGGGGTCTGACTGGTGGGCTCCGCGGCGCTCCAGGACTACGACCCGCGGCGGAGCGACGTCGACGTGCAAGCGGTCGCCACCGAGCGACTGTCCCTCCCGGAGCGCCGCGGTCCGGCCGATAGGCTGAAGCACGAGGCGCTCGCCACTCCGGCCTGCGGCCCGGAGTTCGTGCTCTACGCGCAGGACGACCTCGCGGCCGCCAGGAACCGCTTACCAGCTCAACCTCGACACCGGCGCGCGGATGGACCACCACCTGTCCTACGACGCCGACGACGACCCCCACTTCTGGTTCACGATCGACGTCGCCATCGCCCGTCAGAGCGGGCGGGCGCTCATCGCCCGCCGGCGGCGGCCGTCTTCCCCGAGCTCGGACGGGAGCTGCTGGCCGCGGCGGTGCTCGAGGCTCTCGACTGCTACGCCGGCGCTCCCGGCGCCCTGGACGCCGCGCTGCTGAGCGCCTGGCGCGCGTGGCCGTGAGCGGTCGACGGGTGTGGCGCTCCAAGGGCGACAGCGCCCGGTGGGTGATGGGGCGGGTTCCAGACCCTGCCCCGATCGAACGGGCGTTGCGGCGACGCGACGGGCAGGCGGCGGATGCGCCCATCACGCAGGACGACGTCGACCGGACGCTGGCGTCCGCGCGGGCCGCCCTCGCGGCGGTCACGGCGGGGAGCCACCGGTGAAACGCCCGCGGCCAAGCCGGGACAGCACCTGCACGGACCGCCGACCGGCGGCGTGCGCGGGAAGAGGAGGCGCGAGCGTGGGTCACCGTGGCACAGAACGTGGCACCGGCCGGACGGCGGACGGTGCGCCGAACCGGATCGGGCACCGGTGACCGACCTGTTGGCGGACGCCTTCCTCCCCGCTGACGGCGGTTTCGCAGCCGTCGTCGGCGCGCGTCCGTCGCTGTCCGTCCTGGCCCGGTGCGACGCGCACGAGGGCCCGACGTACCTGCCCGATGACGACGCGCTCTACGTGACCACGGTGCCGAGCGGCCGGCCGCCCGCGGCGCTGATCGAGCGGATCGCGCTGGACGGCGACCGGGCGGACCTCGGAGCCGAGCGGGGCACGGCAGTGCCGGGGATGGCGGTCATGCCGAACGGCATGGCCGCGTGGGGCTCCCACCTGCTGGTCTGCGAGCAGGGGGGCTTCGACTCCCCGGCGCGGCTGTCCGCCCTCGATCCCCGCACCGGCGCCACCACGACCGTCGTCCAGGACTACGACGGGCGTCCGTTGAACTCCCCCAACGACGTCGTCGTGCGCCGGGACGGGACGATCTGGTTCACCGACCCGTCGTACGGCCACCTGCAGCACTTCCGACCGGCCCCCGAGCTGCCCGATGCCCTGTACCGGTTCGACCCGGTGACCGGCCGGCTGCGGATGGTCGCGGACGACGTCGACAAGCCGAACGGGCTGGTCTTCTCCCCCGACGAGACGGTGCTCTACGTCGCCGACAGCGGCGCCGTGCAAGGACCCGGGAGCTACGACCCGGACCGGCCGCACCACGTCTATGCCTACGACGTCGAGGGTGATGCCCTGGGTTCCCGCCGGGTCGTGGACGTCACAACTGCGGGCACACCGGACGGGCTCACCGTCGACGAGGACGGCCGGATCTACGTCTGCTGCGCCGACGGTGTGCGGGTGCTGTCCCCCGACGGTCGGCTGCTCGGCCGGATCGCCGTCCCCGGCGGCGCGGTGAACCTCACCTTCGGCGGTCGCGATCGCGACCGGCTCTTCATCACTGCGGACACGGCCGTCTGGGTGGCCGTCCTGAACACGAGAGGAGCGTGACCGCCATGACCGCGGTCCGCACGCGGAAGGTCCTCGACGGCGTCGGCGTGGACGCAGTGCTCGGGGCGGCGGAGAAGCACGCGACCGAGCACGGCTACCGGGTCGTCATCGCGATCGTCGACGCGTCGGGGCGGTTGCTCGCCCTGCGGCGCACCGAGGGCAGCCAGGTGGCCAGCGACCAGGTGGCCATCGACAAGGCCAGGACCGCCGCGATCTTCATGCGCCCCAGCCGGGAGATCGAGCAGCAGGTGACCGACGGGCGGCTGGGCGCGCTGGCTCTGCACGGTGCGCGGGCGCTCACCGGCGGCGTGCCGCTGACCGTCGACGGCGAGGTGGTCGGCGCTATCGGGACCAGCGGCGAGACCCCGGACGAGGACGAGGCGGTGTCCGCGGCGGGCGCGGCGGCGCCGATCAGCACGCGCGAGGTGCCCGCGCTGAGCTACTCGGCCGCCCAGGTGGCCGTCCAGGCGATCGCCGACGCGGCCACGGCCCGCGGCGTGGCCCCGGTGGCGGCGGCGGTCGACGCCGGCGGCGACCTGTTGCACCTCTGGCGCCCGGACGCGGCGCAGGTGGCCAGCGTCGGGGTGGCCACCGACAAGGCGCGCACCGCGGCCACCTTCCGGCGGCCCAGCCGGGACTTCGAGCGGCAGGCCGCCGGTGGACGACCGTCGGCCCTACACCTGGCCGGCGCGGTGCCCTTGCAGGGGGGCATGCCCATCGAGGTGGACGGCCACGTCGTCGGCGCGGTCGGCGTCAGCGGTGCGTCCTCGGCCGACGAGGACCAGGAGCTGGCCGAGATCGGCCGGGACGCCGGCCGGCGGGCCGCCTCCGGTGCCGGTGGTCAGGACGCCGTCCACATCTCCGCGGAAGACCTCGAGGAGAAGTTCCGGCAGGGTGGCCTGCTCCTCGACACCGACCGCTACAGGGTCGACGCGGGACGGCGGACCGCACCGGGGGCGGTCGAGTACCACGCCGCCGTCGTCGACGTCATGCGGGTGGTGCAGGGCAGGGCCACGGTGGTCACCGGCGGCACGATGCGCTCCGCTCGAGAGGTGGGGCCGGGTGAGCTGCGCGCCGAGTCCATCGACGGTGGGACTCCTCACGAACTCGGCGAGGGCGACGTCCTCGTGGTCCCGAACGGGGTGCCGCACCAGTTCGTCGACGTCTCCGACCCGTTCCTGTACTTCGTGACGAAGGTGGTGGCGTAGCCATGGCGGCTCCCCCGTTCCCGATCAGGCACACCGCGACCGCGAACCTCCCCCGGCCCACGCAGTTCCTCCCCGGCGCCCCGGCCGCCGTGATCGATCTGCAGACCGACGAGGGCGCCGCGTCGACCGGGACGACCTGGCGGTACAGCGACGCACGGGTCGAGGAGATCGACTTCGTCGAGATCGGCTCGGAGACCGACCCCCTCGGCCCGGGCACCATCCCGAACCGGACCTTCGATGTCCTGCCGCACGCCGGACCGGCCGACTTCGACGACTCCGGCTGGCGCGTGCTGTCCCCCGCCGACACCCAGGTGCGGCTGGCCGGCGGGAGGGTCTGCTTCAACTGGTACCGGCTGAGCGTGACCGTGCCCGAGCGGATCGGGGATCTCGATCCCACCGGGTACACCGTCGTCTTCGAGGTGGTCGTGGACGACTACGCCGAGGTGTGGGTCGACGGCCGGCTGCCCGTGGCCCTCGGGGACGCCGGCGGTCAGGTGGTGGCCGGCTTCAACGCGCCCAACCGGGTGCTGCTCACCGACGACGCCCGGCCCGGGCAGACGTTCCGGATCGCCGTCTTCGGCGCCAACGGCCCCATCTCGGCGTCTCCCCGCAACTACATCTGGCTGCGCAGCGCGACGCTGGACCTCTACCGCCCCGAGCAGGCACGAAGCACGGAGCCGGTCCACTATCACGTCACGCGGGCGGCCGCCGCGCTCGACGCGATCCTGGAGCCCGGTGCCGAACTCGAGCGCGTGGCCGGCGGGTTCGAGTTCACCGAGGGCCCGGTGTGGACGGCGGACGGCGCGCTGCTGTTCAGCTCCCCGAACACCAACCAGATCTACCGCTGGAGTCCCCGCGGCCAGGTGACGGTGTTCCGCTCGCACAGCGGCTACACCGGCGCCGACATCGGCCGGTTCACCCAGCCGGGGTCCAACGGCCTGACCTTCGACCCGCAGGGGCGCCTGACCATCTGCCAGCACGGCAACCGGCGGGTGCTGCGCGTGGAGCCGCACGGCGACGTCACCGTCCTGGCCGACCGGTACCAGGGCAGGCAACTGAACAGCCCGAACGACCTCGTGTACCGCTCGGACGGCACGCTGTTCTTCACCGATCCCCCGTTCGGACTGCCCGGCGGCTTCGACGACCCCAAGAAGGAGCTGCCGTTCAGCGGCGTCTTCGCCGTTCACGACGGGGCCGTCCACCTGGTCGCGGACGGGTTGCAGGGTCCCAACGGGATCGCCCTGTCACCGGACGAGCGGCACCTCTACATCGGCAACTGGGATCCCGCCGCCAAGGTGGTCATGCGGTACGACGTGGCGGCGGACGCGTCGCTGTCCGGGGGGCGCGTCTTCTTCGACATGAGCGACGCGGAGGGCGAGGACGCGGTCGACGGGATCAAGGTCGACCGGAACGGCGATCTGTACGTCTGCGGGCCGTCCGGGATCTGGATCCTCGCCCCCGACGGCCGGCACCTGGGCACGCTGCATCTGCCCGAGAGCCCGCACAACCTCGCGTGGGGCGACGCGGACGGCCGCGGCCTCTACGTCACGGCACTGACCAGCGTCTACCGGATCCGCACGAGCGTTGCCGGCGTCCGCCCGGGCACGGAGGAGGACCGATGAGCACGGGTCTGGATGTCGGGACGACGCTGCGCGACTTCGAGTTGCCCGACGAGAACGGGACGAAGTGGCGACTGTCCCAGCTGCAGGGCTCCGACGCCATGGTGCTGCAGCTGGGCCGGGGCGAACACTGCCCTCGGGAACGCGCCTACCACCGGGAGCTGCTCGAGCTCCAGGAGGTCCTCCCGATCGCCTTCACCTCCCTGGTGACGGTCCTGCCGAACGATCTGCACGACACGTACACGATGAAGAGCTCCACCGGCGCGTGGTGGACCTTCCTGTCGGACGGCGACCTGGAGGTCCAGCGCGCCCTGCAGATCGACGAGTACACCGATCCCCACCACGCGGCCACCGTGCCGCACACGCTGATCCTGGCGCCGGGACTGGTCATCGACCGCGTCTACTGCGGGTACTGGTACTGGGGGCGCCCGTCCGCCGACCAGCTCTGGCGGGACCTGCAGGACCTGTTCCGGCGGACCAAGGCCGACTTCGACCCCACCACCGACGAGGCGCGCGCGGCCTGGGACCGGGCCCAGCCCGCGGCATGACCTGAGCCGTCCGCGCCGACCATGTCGGAGATCTGGACCCTCGACGTCCCGGCGGGCGAGAAGGTCGTCCGCACGATCGCCGTCTACGCCGCGCTCGCCCTGCTCCTGCGGGTCGCGGGGAAGCGGAACCTCGCACAGCTGAACTCGTTCGACCTCGTCGTCGTGCTGCTGCTCTCCACCGTCGTCCAGGACGCGCTCATCGGGCCGGACGACAGCGTGACCGGCGGGCTGCTCGCCGCCGCCGTCCTCATCGCGACCAACGCCGTGGTCGTCCGGGTCATCTCCCGATCCGAACGGGCGGTGCGGTTGTTCGAGGGCGCCGACGTCCCGCTGATCAGGGACGGCCGGTTCCTGGACGGGTTCCTCCGGAGGGAGGGGCTGCGGCGCGCCGACGTCGAGGCCGCCCTGCGTGCGCAGGGCGCCGACGGTGCCGGCGACGTCGCCGAGGCCGCCCTCAGTCCCGGCGGCACCATCGTCGTCTGGCTGAAGCCGCCCCGGATGTCCGCGACCCGCGCAGACATCGACGCACTCCACCGGCGGCTCGACGCCCTGCACCAGGCCGTCGAGGACGTCGCCTCGGGTGCCCCCGGGGACGGGCACGGGGTCGGCTCCCGGAGGCCGGGCTAGGGGCTGGGCAGGACGTCGGAGGACTCCACCCCGAGCAGTTCCAGGCCGAGATCGCGGATGCGGTCGAGGATCCCGAAGACGGCGGCGGAGTCGACGCAGACCCCCGAGAGCGCGGTTCGCCCTTCATCGACGCCGGCGAGGCCCAGCGGTTCGAACGCCGCGGCGAGGCGCTCGGTGAGGATCCCACTGACCGTGATCCGGTAGAACCGCTCGGGCATGCCGCCAGGGTGCGCCGTGGGGAACCCGGAGGCATCCACCGCGCCCTCATCTCACCCGGGTGAGATCGCCCTCGGGGGGAGGCACGCCCTCCCCTGCTGGACGAGGCTCACTGCCAGACAGCCCGGGGAGGAACGATGCCTTCGCTCAGCCGCCCGGCGCCGGTCGACGCGGACACCGCCGACCAGGACACCGCCGAGAGGGAGACCGTGCCCGGCGGGGATGCCGCACCTCCGGATGCGGAGCTGCTCGACCGGCTGCGCGCCGGCGACGCCGCCGCGTTCGCCGCCGTCGTCGACGCGTGGTCTCCGGTGATGCTCTCCGTCGCCCGGCGCTACGTCCACGACCGGCACGCCGCGGAGGACGTGGTGCAGGAGGCGTGGCTCGGGGTCATCAGCGGGATCGCGCGGTTCGAGGGGCGTTCCTCGGTCCGGAGTTGGACGTTCTCCATCCTGATCAACCGGGCGAAGAGCCGGTGGGAGCGGGATGCGCGCCTCGTCTCCTCCGCCGAGCTGACCGGCTCTCCGTCATCCGGCCCCACGGTCGACCCCACCCGGTTCCAGGGACCGGACGGCGCCTACCCCGGGCACTGGACCTCCACGGGGGCGCCCCGGCCGTGGGACCAGCCCGAGAGCGGGCTGCTCAACCAGGAGATCGGGCAGCAGCTGGAAAGGGCACTGGCCGGATTGCCCGAACGGCAGCGCCTCGTGGTGGAGATGCGCGACGTGCAGGGCATGTCCGCCGAGGAGACCTGCGCGGCGCTGCACCTGTCGGCCGGGAATCAGCGCGTCCTGCTGCACCGCGGCCGGGCCGCGCTGCGAGCCGCGCTCGAGGACTACTACGACGGCTGATGGCCGGTCCATCCTGAGGAGTGCCGAGGGCCTCACCCGCGAGGCCCCAGCGACGAGCCCCCGGGGGCCCCATGGACGACCTGTCCGGCAACGCCGTGCTGGTCACGGGGGCAGCATCCGGGATCGGCCGCGCCAGCGCGGTTCTGTTCGCCCGGGCCGGGGCTGCCGTCGCGCTCGTCGACGTCGACGGGAACGGCCTCGCGGTCACCGCCGACCTGGTCCGCTCCTCGGGTGCGCAAGCCGAGGCGATCGTCGCTGACGTGGCCGATCTCTCCGCCGTGGCGCGCGCGGTCGACGACACCGTGGAGCGCTTCGGCCGCCTGGATGCGGCCCACAACAACGCGGGGGTGGCCGGCCCGTTCCTGCCGCTGGACGAGTACCCGCCCGAGGAGTTCCTGCGGGTCCTCCAGGTCGACCTGGTCGGCGTCTGGCACTGCATGCGCGCCGAGATCGCGCAGATGCGCCGTCAGGGCCGCGGCGCCATCGTCAACACCTCCTCGATGCTGGGTGACGCCGCGATGCCGGACAACGGCGCCTACATCGCAGCCAAGCACGGAGTCAACGGGCTCACCCGGGCGGCCGCTGTCGAGCTGGCCGGGACCGGCATCCGGGTCAACGCCGTCGCGCCGGGCGTCACCCGGACCGGCATGACGTCCGAGGTCAGCGCCGGGCTGCTGCAGCGCGTGCCGCTGTCCCGGATCGCCGAACCCGACGAGATCGCAGCGGTCGCGGTGTGGCTGTGCTCGCCGCAGGCGAGCTACGTCACCGGCTCCATCGTGATCGCCGACGGCGGATGGCTCGCCGGATGACCGCCCGGGGACGCCGGACGGTCCGGCCCCACCAGCGGTCGTCAGAGCAGGTCCAGTGACCGGGCGCGCAGCACCGCGTCGTCCCGCGACTCGGCGCCCAGCTTGCGGTAGATCGACCGCAGATGCGTCTTCATCGTGTTCGGGCTGACGAACAGCGAGCCGGCCATCTCCCGTTGCGACATCGTCGTCGGGAGCAACGCGAGGATGGCGAGTTCGCGCTCGGTGAGCCGCTCCGTCAGCGCCGCGGCGGACGGACGGACCCGACGCGCACGCTGCTCGCGGCCGAACCAGTCCCGGACGGTCGGACCGGGATCGGCACAGTCGCGGAGCACCGCGGCAGCCGCGCTCAGCCAGCGCTCGGTGTCTGCTGCCCGGTCCGGTCCGGCGTGGCGCGCCGCCTCCGCCGCGGTGATGAGCGCGGCGGCCTGCTCAATCCGCCCAGCGCCGCGGCCGGCCAGCTCGGCGGCCGCACCGGCGGCGACCGTGGCGTCGTGCCACCGGCCGCGGGCCACGGCCAGCCGCGCCGCCGCCAGGGCGGGGAACATCGCGACGAAGTGGCTGTCGACGCGGGCGTCGGCGACGACGGCTGAGGCCCGGGCGAGCACCGCCTCCGCCGACCGCAGGTCGCCGGTGAGGACTGCGACCAGCGCCTGAGCCCCGAGGGCGTAGATCTCAGCGAGCCGGTTGTCGGTGTCCTCGGCCAGAGCCGTCGCGCGCCGCAGCCGCTCGTCCGCCTGTCTCAGCTCGCCCAGCCAGAGCGCGCAGTTCCCGCTCACCAGGTGCTGCACGGTGACGAGGAAGGGGTCGGCGGGCCGGCCCCGCAGGGCAGCGAGCCGCTCCCCGGCCCGTGGCAGGTCTCCGGCCTTGAAGGCGTGGAGCGCCCGCAGCACCCCGACGTGCACGTCGTCGGCGGCGACGTGCTCCGCCGCGGCCAGCGCCGCGCCGGCCTCGTCGAGCCGGCCGCGGTCCATGTGCAGCCAGACCCGGGCGACGGTGAGCCGGGGGTCGGCGGCGAGCTGTGCGGGGGGCAGCGCGTCCAGCCAGCCCTGGACGGTCTGCAGATGGCCGAGGTTGAACTCCGCCCGCCACGTCTCGCCGATCAGCGCCCCGGCGAGACCGAGATCCCGCGATGCGATGGCGTGCCCGATCGCCTCACCGGACTTCCCGTGGTCCCGGAACCACTCGGCCGCCCGCCGGTGCAGCCCTTCGGGATCCGCGAGCCGGGAGAGTGCCAGCTCGTACCGCAGCAGGTCGCGGAACAACTGGTGATAGCGGAACCACCGGCCCTCGTCGTCGAGCGCGCTGAGGAACAGGTTCGCCCGCTGGATCTCGTCCAGCAGCCGGACGGCGTCGTCGCGGCCGGTCACCGCATCCGCCAGCGGCGCGCACAGTCGCGGCAGCACCGAGGTCTGCAGCAGGAACGCCCGCAGCTCTGGTGACAGAGAGCCCAGCACCTCCTCGCCGAGGTAGTCGACGACGTGCCGGTCGGCGCCGGTGAACCGGTCGATGAAGTCCACGCGGGCCTGCCGGTCGGGGCGATCCATGAGGCGCAGGGCCGCCAGCTGCAGCCCGGCCGCCCAGCCCTCCGTCCGCGACACCAGCCGCTGCACGTCGTCGGCGGAGAGGTCCGGCACCGCTGCGCGGTCGAGCATGCGCGCCGCCTCCTCGGCGGTGAACCGCAGCTGCTCGGCCCGGATCTCCACCAGGTCACCGGCCACGCGCAACCGGCTCGACGACAGGGGTGGATCGGTCCTCGAGATGACGATCAGGTGGAGCGAGCCCGGTGCGTGGTCGAGCAGGGCGGCGACCGACCGGTGCACCGGCCGGCTCGCGACGACGTGGTAGTCGTCGAGGACCAGCACGAGGTCACCGGTGGAGGCCAGTCCGTTGACGAGCACGGGCAGGACGTCGCGCTCGACGTCGGCGCCGGCCGCGTCCAGGCGTCGCAGCGCTGCGGACCCGACGGAGGCGTCGGCCTGCTGCACGGCCAGGAGGAGATACCGCCAGAACCGGGTCACGTCGCCGTCCGCGGCATCCAGTGACAGCCAGCCGCTCGGGACGCCGACCCAGCGCAGCCACTGGGCGACCAGCGTGCTCTTCCCCCAGCCGGCCGGGGCGACCACGAGGGTCAGCCGGGCGTCCACGGCTCGCGAGAGCCGCTCGTGGAGTCGCGGTCGCTCGATCGGGCGCGTCCCGACCGCCGGGACGAACAGCTTGGTGGTGATGACGGGCTCCACGGAGGCGTCCTCGCGCCCAGAGGGCGGCAGCACCGGCTCCCCCCGCGCGGGTGACACCGGCAACCTCTCGACCGACGAGAGCCTCATGGCCCGTCCCGCTCCCTCCCGGTGCGCGCCGCCTCGGACGCCTCCGTCGGGTCGGGGACCAGCCTGGCAGGCCTCCCACCGGCGGGGGTAGAGCTCTCCAGCACCGGGTCACGCGGCTCCATCGCCGGAGCGCGCCCCGGGGACAGATCGGGATCCCGATGTAACGCAACCGGGCACGGGCGGGACTCCGGGGCATGACGATGACCGCACCGCGGGCCCTGGTGGCCACGCGGACGAGCTGGCACCGGGTGGCCGAGCACGTCCTCGCCGCGGGTCAGTTCACCGCCAGCGGGACCATCCGCCTGCGGCCCTGTCCGGGGGGCTTCGCCACCACGGTGGGGCTCGGTGATCGGCAGCTCGCCGTCGTGGGCGACGAGCTGCTGGCGATCCGCGGGGACTCCCGACGTTCCCAGCCGCTCACCACCTTGGGCCGCGCCGCGCGGTTCGCCGGCGTGGAGCTCGGGCTGCGCGGCAGCTACACCCCGGCCACGCCGGCCGACCCCGACGCGCCGTTGCCGGTCGACCTGAGGGCCGCACGCCGGCTCGCCGACTGGTTCGCGCTCGGCGACGCTGCGCTGCGCCGCTTCGCCGAGCAGCTCGGCGAGCCGATCACACCGGTGCTCTGGCCCGAGCACTTCGACCTCGGCATCGCCGTCGGCGCCGTCAACTACGGCGCCTCCCCGGGGGACGAGGCGATGCCGGAGCCGTATCTCTACGTCGGGCCGCACGAGGGAGCGCCGTCCGCCGACCCGTTCTGGAACGCGCCCTTCGGAGCCGCGTCCGGCGCGCCCCACATCGTCACGACCGACGACGCCGTCGCCTTCTTCTCGGAGGGACGCCGACAGGTACTGAGGGACAGGAGCGGGACGTGAAGGGTCTGCAGGGCAGGAAGGCACTGGTCACCGGCGGCAGCTCGGGAATCGGACAGGCGATCGCCATCCGGCTCGGACAGGAGGGCGTGGACGTCGCGATCAACTACGTCGGCCCGCCCGCGGGCGCCGAGGAGACCCGGGACGCGATCGAGCACGGCGTGGAGATCTGCATGAAGGAGATGTCGACCGCGGGCACCCGACCGATCCTGGTCGCCGCCGACGTCTCGCAGGAGGAGCAGGTCGCCGCGATGTTCGAGCGGGTGCTCGCGGAGTACGGCCGGATCGACTTCCTGATCAACAACGCCGGCATCCAGATCGCCGCCGACAGCGACGAGCTCCCGGCCGCCGGCTTCGACAAGGTGCTCGCGGTCAACCTGCGAGGTGCCTTCCTGTGCGCGCAGCGTGCGATCCGCTCCTGGCTGCCGTCGAGCGCCGGAGGCAGCATCGTGAACGTCTCCAGCGTCCACCAGGTCATCCCGAAGCCCCGGTTCGTCGGCTACTCGGTGTCCAAGGGCGGGATGCAGAACCTCACCCGGACCCTCGCGCTCGAGTACGCCGGCCGGGGCATCCGGGTCAACGGCATCGGCCCCGGGGCGACGGTCACCCCGATCAACCGGTCGTGGATCGACGACCCGGTCAAGCGGCGGATGGTGGAGAGCCACATCCCGATGCGCCGCGCCGGTGAGGCCGAGGAGATGGCCGCGGCCACCGCGTTCCTGTGCTCCGACGAGGCCGCGTACATCACCGGCCAGACCCTGTTCGTCGACGGCGGGCTGACCCTCTACCCGTCGTTCGAGACCACCTGGTCGTCGGAATGACGACGCTGTCGCGGCCGCCGTCCGCCGAGGAGCGGACGGCGGGCTGGTTCCCCTCGCGGTGGGGCTCGCAGGATGCGGCCGGCGCGTTGAACGAGATCACGCCGGCCGTGGTCCTGGACGCCGTCCGGCTGGTGCGCAGCGGGCGGGTGCACGAGCTCGCGCACGTGCTGCACGCCGACGTCCCGGCGTTCCCGGGCCGCACGTTCCGCTCGTACCTGACGACGAACTACCACTACGTCAACCGCCGGCGGGCGGACGGAAGTCCCGAGGGCTGGGGCCGCAACGCGGTGAACTGGATCGTCGAGCAGATCACCGCCACGCAGCAGATGGGCACCCACCTCGACGCCCTCAACCACCTGCAGGTCGGCGACCGCACCTACAACGGATACCGGCTGGCCGACATCGCCGAGGACTGGGGCACCAATCGGCTCGGCATCGAGACGCTGCCGCAGATCGTCACGCGGGGCCTGCTGCTGGACGTCGCCGCGGTCCGCGGCGTCGACCGACTCGAGCCCGGCGCCGTCGTCACGGTCGCCGACGCCGAGGCCGCGCTGGAAGGCCGGTCGCTGCGCCCGGGGGACGGGGTGCTGTTCCACACCGGCTGGGGCGGCTGGTGGGGCGTGGACGACGACCGGTACTCCGCGGGCGAGCCCGGGCCCGGCCGGGACCTGGCCGAGTGGCTGGCCGCCCACCGCGTCGCGCTGACCGGCTGCGACACCTGGAGCTACGGACCGGTGCCGGCGGAGGACCCGGCCGAGCCGTTCGTCGTCCCCCAGACCCTCAACGTCCGGCACGGCGTCGTCGTGCTGGAGAACCTGCGGCTGGCCGAGGCGGCCGCCGCCGGGCTGCGCGAGTTCCTGCTCGTCGTCAGCCACGCCAAGCTGCGCGGCGCCACGGGCGCGTGGGTCACGCCGCTCGCCATCACGTGATCCGAACCGATCGGGAGACACCATGACCGAGCACGCCGACGTCATCGTCATCGGCTCCGGCGCGGGCGGAGGCGCAGTGACCTGGGCCCTGGCCCCCACGGGGAAGAAGATCCTGCTGCTGGAGCGGGGTGACTGGCTGCCGCGGGAGATCCAGAACTGGGATCCGCAGGCGCTCTGGGCCGACAAGCGCTACCACAACAGCGGGAAGTGGACCGACGGCGCCGACGGCCGGCAGTTCTCCCCCAAGCAGCACTACTACATCGGCGGCAACACGAAGTTCTACGGCGCCATCCTCTACCGGTTCCGGGAGCGGGATTTCGGTGCTGTCCAGCACGTGGACGGCGTGTCCCCCGCCTGGCCTATCTCCTACGCCGACCTCGCGCCGTACTACGACCGGGCCGAGCGGCTCTACCAGGTGCACGGGACGCGGGGCGAGGACCCGGACGAGCCGCCGGCGACCGGCCCCTACCCGTGGCCGGCGATCAGCGACGAACCGCGGATCGCGCAGCTGCGTGCCGACCTGACCGCCGCAGGCCTGCACCCGTTCTCGCTGCCGAACGGCATCCTGATCGACGAGGCGCGGCCCCACCTGTCGGCCTGCATCCGGTGCGCGACCTGCGACGGCTTCCCGTGCCTGGTCAACGGCAAGGCCGATGCGCAGGTCATGACGGTGGAGCCCGCGCTGCGGCACCCCAACGTGACGCTCCGGACGAGGGCGCGGGTGGTGCGGCTGGAGACCGGTTCCTCGGGGCGCAGCGTGAGTCGCGTCGTCGTCGACCGGGACGGCGTGCGGGAGGAGTACACGGCGGACGTCGTCGTCCTGGCTGCCGGCGCGATCAACTCCGCCGCCCTGCTGCTGGCGTCGGCGAGCGACCGGCACCCGGCCGGCCTGGGCAACGGCTCGGGGCACGTCGGCCGGCACCTGATGCTGCACAACAACTCGGGGCTGGTCGCGTTCTCCAAGACCCCCAACCCGACGCGGTTCCAGAAGACGCTCGGGGTCAATGACTTCTACTGGTCCGACCCCTTCGACCCGGACTGGGAGTACCCGGTCGGATCGATCCAGATGAACGGCAAGAGCGACGCCGTGCTCATCGGCTTCGACGTCCCCGACGCGCGAGACCCGGCCGACCTGGCCCGGCACTCCCTCGACTTCTGGCTGACCACCGAGGACCTGCCGCTCGACGAGAACCGGGTGACGGTGGACCGGGACGGCGCGATCACGCTGCGCTACACCCGCACCAACGCCGCCGAGGTCAGCCGCCTGCGCATGCGGCTGCAGAGCCTGCTCGACTCCATCCGGTGCGAGCAGGACGTGTACGACAACCGGCAGTACGCGGGCGGCCAGCTCGGCATCGGCGGCGTCGCCCACCAGAACGGCACCATCCGCTTCGGCCCCGACCCCGCCACCGCGCCGCTGGACCTCACCTGCCGCATGCACGAGGTCGACAACCTCTACGTCGCCGACTCGAGCTTCTTCGTCTCCAGCACCGCGGTGAACCCGACGCTCACCATCATCGCCAACGCCCTGCGCGTGGCCGACGAGATCGCCGACCGGCTCGGCGTCCGGACCGGTGCCTCCGCCGACCTGCCGATGCCGCGGCCGTCGGCTCCGCTCGGCAGCCGGATCCACTGACCCCCGCAGCACGGGCCCGCTCCGGGCTGCCGGGGTCCAGGAGGGCCCGGCAGCACCTGCTCGTGCGCCGGTGCGGGGCACGGATTGCGAGCCGGGGTGCCGACGGGCCTGCCGACCGCGAACTCGGACAGACCCGCAGCGCAATGCCGGATCGCAGGTCGAGGATGACCGCGGCCGTGGGTCGAGCCCAGCAGATCAGCACCAGCCCGCCACCGGGCGCCTCGAGCGGCTCGGGCCCGTGGTCCACCGCACCGTCGACCAGGGACGTCTCGCAGCTGTGGCAGAGGCCGGTGCGGCACGACCGGCGCACCGGCACGTCACATGCCTCCCCCCGGGGCTGGCGCCGCAGGCCGCGAGCGAGCCCGTGCTCGACGTCCTGGGGTGCCGGCGGCCGCCGTCCACGTCGAGTCCTTCGGGCCGGCGCAGGCGGCCGGCGGGATCGACCGGACGTCGGGCGCACCCGCCCTCGCCGGCGGCGTCCGGCGGCCCGCTGGTGACCTTCGCGCGGGCAGGGGTCAGCACGGGGTTCGGTCCGCCGCGGTGGAGCGGCCTGCTGGGAGCTGGCGGTTCTCCGGGCGGTCGCCGCTGGCGAGCAACTGCCGGAACGACCACGTCCACCCCTCGGACAGCGCCGGACGGCCAGCGCTGCGGCAGCGACGCATCGTCGCTGCGCACCCGTGCAGAGCAGCCGGGAGACCTGGCGCACGCTGAGGCCGGCAGGGTCGCGGTGGACGACGGTGATCGGGTCGCCGGCCCGACCTCGCCCTCCTGCAGCACGCGGAGGGAGAAGCCGGGGCGGCCGTGACCGGTCAGCAGGGCGGCATCCGTGGCTCGCCGAGGCGGACGCCCACCTTGTAGCAGATCACCTACGGCTGGGTGACCTCGAGGACCGCGCCCCCGATGGGCAACCGGTCGCCGATGCAGACCTCGTCGTCGGCCAGCCCCTCGACGGTGAAGTCCTCGCGGAAGGTGCCGTGCTCGGGCAGCCGGCGGCCGAGGTGGCGCTCCCGGTGGACGTAGGAGTCCCGCTGGTAGGCGATGACGGCGCGGTGCTCGCCGCCGTGGCTGACGAGGCCGGCCTGCGCGTCCCCCTCCCCGTCCGAGCCCGCCCACCCACCGCCGGCCGGCAGCCGGGTTCTCTCAGCTCGAGGTCTCGACCTGCCGTCCGCGCCAGGCGACCGTCCGGGGCCGGCCGACGGACACGGCGAGCAGGCGGCCAGCGGGGTCATCGGCGCGCCGGGTCGGCCGCGGTGATCGGCTCGGGACTGCCGGTCCGGGCGCGGCGAGGCTCGGGCACGGCCGTGGCCGTCGTTCGGCCCAGGACGCCGAGCGCCGCCGCCGGGAAGACCAGCACCGACAGCAGCCCGGCGCACACCAGCGCTGCGGCCGTGGGAGCGGACAACCGGCCGGTCTCCGTGCCGATCTGCGTGGCCGTGACCAGGAAGGGCAAGGAGGTGGCCTGCAGCAGCCCGGCGGCGACGGCCCCGGCCCGCCCCAGGGAGCGGCGGTACAGCACCGCGGGCAGGCCGCGGACGACGAGCAGCGCGACCAGGAACACCGGCACCTGCAGCAGCGCCGTCGGCTCCTCCAGCAGGCCGCGCAGGTCCAGCCGCACCCCGCTGCTGACGAAGAACACCGGGATCAGGAACCCGTAGCCGATGGCGTCGAGCTTGGCGCGGAAGCGCGGGTGGCTGGAGGAGTCGCGGTCGACCAGACCCACGAGCGCACCGGCGAGGAAGGCGCCCAGAATCGCCTCCAGGCCCAGCCGCTCGGCGAGCGCGACGAAGGCGATCAGCAGCAGCACCACCAGCCGGATCCGGATCTCGGCCGTGGTGTCCTGCAGCCGGACGAGCACGTCGCCCAGCCGCCCCGACATCCGCGCGCGGCCCACGCCGAGCGCGAGCAGCAGGATCAGGACGCCGAACACGGCCAGGAACGCCGCCGTCGTCCCGGCGCCGCCGCCGGAGGTGGAGAACAGCAGGGAGAGCAGCACGATCGCGGCGAAGTCGGCGACCGACGCCGCGGCGATGGTGGTCTGCCCCACGGCGTCACCGGCGCGGCCGACGTCCTTCAGGACCGGGACGACCAGCCCGAGCGACGTCGCCGTGAGGGCGACGGCCAGGAACAGCGGCGCCGACGTCCAGCCCGCCGCCTGCGCCCCGACGCCCACCAGTACGGCGAGCACCAGGCTGATCGCGTAGCCGGCGCCGGCGAGTCCCAGCAGCCGCCCGCGCAGCCCGCGCAGGTCGATCTCCAGCCCGGCGAGCATCAGCAGGAAGGCCAGCCCGAAGACGGCCAGCACCTGCACCGCGAGATCCGCCTCGACCCAGCCGAGCACCGACGGGCCGAGCACCACGCCGGCGACGATCTCCAGGACCACCGGGGGGATGCGCAAGCGTGGCGCCCAGCCGAGCGCCAACGGGACCGCCGCCGCGACACCGGCGACGATCAGCAGGTTCGTGAAGGAGACGTCGGGCACCGAGGACCTCCGGTCGAGGAACGTCAGAGACCGGCCGCTTCGAGGGCGTGCAGCCAGACCTCGGCGACGGTGGGGAATGCCGGGACGGCGTGCCGGAGCTCGGTCAGCGGTACCCGCCCCGCGACCGCGACCGCGGCCGAGTGCAGCAGCTCCTGGACGCCGCTGCCGGTGATGGTGGCCCCCACCAGCACGTCGGACGCCTCGTCGACCACCAGCCGCGTCGTGCCCTCCAGCCCGTTCCCGAGCACGTACGAGCCGGGCACCTCGCCGGTGCCGACGTCGATGACGCGGACGGCGATCCCCCGCTGCTGCGCCTCGGCCGCGGTCAGGCCCACCGCGCACACCTGCGGATCGGTGAAGGTCACCCGGGTCACGGCGTCCCGGCTGGCCCGGTCGCGGACGTCCCGGCCGGTGATCACGTCGGCGGCGATCCGGGCCTGGTACTTGCCCATGTGGGTCAGCGGCGCCAGACCGGTGCAGTCCCCGACGGCGTACAGCCAGCCGCCGGGAACCCCGGTGGCGCGGAGCCGGTCGTCGACCCTGACCGGCCGTCCGGGTCGCAGCCCCACGCTGCCCAGCCCCAGGTCGTCGGTGCGCGGGCGGCGACCGGTCGCCACCAAGACCTCGTCGGCAGTCAGCTCCTGGCCGTTGCTGAGCGTTCCGTGTACCGGCCCGTCGGTGCCCTTCCGGCGAACCGCGGCCAGCCGCGTGTTCACCAGCACGGCGATGCCCTCCCGCTCGAAGGCGGCCCGCACCTGCTCGCCGGCGAAGGGCTCCTCGCGGGGCAGCAGTCCGGGGCCGCCCTCGACGACGGTCACTTCCGCCGCGCCCAGTCGGGAGAACGCCTGGGCCAGCTCCAAGCCCACTGCACCGCCACCCAGGACGAGCAGCCGCTCCGGCACCTCCTTCGCCGCGGTGGCGGCCCGGTTGTCCCAGGGCCGCACGTCGGCGAGCCCGGGTACCGGCGGGAGCACAGCGGCGCTGCCGGTGGCGAGGACGACCGCGCGCCGGGCGACCACCTGCGGGCCACCGTCCACCCGCACCCTCCGGGTACCCGCGAGCCGCGCGATTCCCCGCAGCAGCCGCACGCCGTGGTCGGCCAGCCAGCGCTCCTGGCCGGCGTCCATCCAGTCGGAGGTCATGTGATCCCGACGCGCGAGCGCCGCCGACACGTCGACCGGACCCGTCACGGCTGCTGCGGCCCCCGGCACGCGAACGGCCGCCGCGAGCACGTCGCCCGGCCGGAGCAGCGTCTTGGTCGGGATGCAGCCCCAGTAGGAGCACTCTCCGCCGACCAGCTCTGCCTCGACCAACACGGTCTCCAGGCCCCGGCCGGCGCAGCGGTCCGCGGCCACCTCCCCCGCGGGACCTCCGCCGATCACGACGACGTCGACCTCGAGTGCTGCGGGACGGATCTCGGACATGGGGCCTCCTCGGACTCGCTGCCGTCGTCCGCGGTCACCCGCTCGGCGTTACGCGTAACGAGGGGCCGGGCGGGAGGACTGAAGCAGCGAGACCGACCGACCTCCGGGAGATCCCCATGAGCTCCACCCCCATCGCCGACCACGCCTTCCTGTCCGACCGGCACTCCTGCGCCCTCGTCGACCGCGCCGGAACCGTCGTCTGGCTGTGCTTCCCGCGCTTCGACGGTCCGTCGGTCCTCGCCGCGCTGCTGGACGACGACGCCGGCCACTGGTCGGTGCAGCCGGAGGCGGCGTGGACGGCGACCCGCCGCTACGCCGGGCGCTCGCTGGCTCTCGAGACCACGTTCCGGACGGCCGAGGGCGAGGTGCAGCTCACCGACGCGCTGGGCCTCGGTCCGGAGAACGAGGGGCACCGGCTCGGCACCGACGTCCCGCACGTCCTGGTCCGCCGGCTGGCCTGCACCTCCGGCGAGGTCGACGTGCTCGTCGACTACCGGCCGCGCCCGGAGTACGGGTTGATCGTGCCGCTGCTGTCCCACCTGGACGGCGGGGTCGCTGCCCGGGGTGGGGCGGACTGGCTGGTGCTCACGCTGCCCGCCGAGTCCACGCTGGAGGGCGGGAGGGCTCGGGCGCGGCTGCACCTGCGGGCCGGCGACGTCGTCCACCTGGCGCTGCAGCGCAGCACCCTCGGCGACCCGGTGTCCGCGCACGTCTGGTCCCAGGACGAACTGGCCGAGCTGCTCGACCGGACCCTGGCATCGTGGGAGTCCTGGTGCGACCTGCACCAGGCGTACGACGGACCGTGGGCCGACCTCGTGCACCTGAGCGGCCGCGTGCTGCAGGGGCTGTCGTACCAGCCCAGCGGCGCCGTCGTCGCCGCCGGCACGACCTCACTGCCCGAGGGCGTCGGCGGCGGACGGAACTGGGACTACCGCTACGCCTGGGTACGCGACGCCAGCTTCACGATGGAGGCGCTGTGGGTCGCCGCCTGCCCCGACGAGGCGGAGGACTTCTTCGGCTTCATGACCACCGCGGGCGCCGGCGGCATCGGCCCCGACATGTCGCTGCAGATCATGTTCGGCCTGGGCGGCGAGCACGACCTCAGCGAGCGGACCCTCGACCACCTGCGCGGCTGGCGCGGCAGCCGGCCGGTGCGAGTGGGCAACGGCGCGTGGAACCAGCGCCAGGTCGACGTCTACGGGGAGCTGCTCGGTGCCGCCGCCCGCCTGGCCGACCAACTGTCCGCCCTGGACGACGAGACGCGGTGGTTCCTCGCGGCGTGTGCTGACACCGCCGCCGTCCGCTGGCGGGACAAGGACCAGGGCATCTGGGAGGTGCGGGGCGAGCCCCAGCACTTCCTGTACTCCAAGGTCATGTGCTGGGTCGCCCTGGACCGCGCGATCGCGCTGGCCCCGCAGCTGCGCTGCGAGCACCGCGTCGACGAGTGGGCGAAGGTCCGCGAGGAGATCGCGGACACCGTGCTGCAGCAGGGCTGGAACGAGACGGCAGGCGCGTTCACCCAGTCCTTCGGGTCCACCGCGCTGGACGCCTCCAACCTGATGCTGCCGATCGTCGGGTTCCTCCCCGCCGACGACCCGCGGATGCTGGCCACCATCGACGCCATCGCGGAGCGGTTGACCGACGAGCGGGGCCTGGTCTACCGCTACCGCACCGAGGAGGGCGTCGACGGCCTGGCCGGCGAGGAGGGCACCTTCCTGCTGTGCACCTTCTGGCTGGCCCAGGCGCTCGCGCTGGCCGGGCAAGTGGACCGAGCGCGCGAGGTGTTCGAGCGGGCCGCCGCGTACGTCAACGACCTCGGTCTGCTGTCGGAGGAGGTCGACCCGGTCAGCGGGGAGCTCCTCGGCAACGTGCCGCAGGCGTTCAGCCACATCGGCCTGGTGAACGCGGCGTGGGCGATCGACCAGGCGCAGCGCGGTCGATGATGAGAACGGTCGACGCCGATGGGCTACGCGGGCTGCCGCGCGTGCCGTGCATCCGCGTCGCGATCACCGCTCTCGCCGACGCCGGGACCCGGTCGCGCCTCGATCCCGGCGCCGCCACGGATCTGGTGGACGGCGGCCGCGGGAGCCTGGACCACGTGTGCCGCGGCGCCGCGGGGGAAGGAGAGCAGCGTGGCTGAACCTCCGGCGCCACGACGCACCGCCGACCACGACGTCGTGGGGATCGCCTGCCAGGAGTTCGTCGAACTCGTCACCGACCACCTCGAGGGGACCCTCCCCGAGGACGTCGAGAACGCCATCGCCGCGCACCTCGAGCTGTGCGAGCCGTGCCGCATCTACCTCGAGCAGATCCGCAGCACCGCTGCCGCGCTCCGAAGCCTGCCCACCCCCACGCTGCCCGAACCTGCGCGGAAACGACTGCTCGAGGTCTTCACGGCCCTGCACAAGGACACCCACGGCGAGAACCCGTAACGGCCCAGGAGAGGCGGATCCCCTCCGCTCGGCGACACGACGCCGGTCAGGTGCCAGCCGGCTGAGTCCCAACAGTCTCGACGGCCGCGTGCAAGCGCTCACCGGTGTGCCCATGACGCGCAGCAACGAGCAGCGAGAGTCGATCATGAACACCTACGACCCGGCGGACTACATCACCTACGTCCCCATGGATCGACAGCACCGCCCGTCCGTCAACGCCCCACCGAGCGAGGCGATCGAGAACCACCTGCCCGAGGGATACCCGAACGCGTCCCCGAAGACGCGCCTGCGGAGCCGCGCTGCGATTCGGGCCTCCCGGTTCGATCGGGAGCCTCTCCTGGGACTCGCGGCTGGAATCGGTCCCGGGCGACACCATGTGGCACCGCGGGCCAGCGGTACGGCATGAGCGCGACACGTGCGCGTGGCAGTCCTGGTGATCGCAGGTCGGAACAACAGCGAGGAGCCGCTCTTCAGGCCGACCGTACGCTGAGGCCCGCGGAAGGCACGGCATCCGACCGACTTGGCGCTGACCAGCCAGGATTGCGCCTGGAGTCCCAAGCCTTCCAAGCCAACTGTGCGGCTTCGATTCCCGTCACCCGCTCCACACGTTCCGCAGGTGAACCAGACCGTCAGGTCTCCTGGAGAAGGCCTGAAGGACGCTCCGGAAGGGCCGTTCCAGGCTCCTGGAGATGCACAGCTACGGGACCGGATGCGCGCCCTCGAGTCGCTGCCGGCGCACCCGATGTTCATGGCAAAAGCGCCGTCGGGCGCAATAGTGATGAAGCTGTTGTCCGAGGAGAATGGCAGACAACCGTGACTCTCGAGCGGATGAGCCATGGGGGTGACGAACTGTACGTTGCGTGTCGGTGTCAGCCGACTGCGTGAAGGGTCGCACCTCACAGCTCACGGTTGGTGAGGTCGTCGAGCCTCGTCTCCACTTTGGCGGCTCGGGGCTGGGAGTTTGGCGACTCGTGGCTGGGGAATCGTGATGGGCGCGTGTCCTGGCCCTTCGCGGTTGATGAGGATGATCAGCTCGACTGTCGACGGGAGGTCTAGCTTGCCCAATGTGGCATCGAGATGCTCGTTCACCGTCTGTGGGTTCATGGACAGGCGCTTGGCGATCTCATCGGTGCGTAACCCCTCCGCAACAAGATCAGCAACCTGGTGCTCGCGGGAGGTGAGGACTTCTAGGACACTGCGAGCTGACCCGGCTGCGGCGAGCTGGCGGACCAACGGCTCGGGCTCAAGCCCCGCGGTCTCGAGAGCTTGAACTTCAATACGGGCTGCCAACACTTGATCGGGTGTCACCTCGATCTCTGCCACCGGCCACCTCCTCACCTGGGTCCGGACGTACCAGTCGGAACGACACTGCGAGGTTCTGAAGCCTCAGCTTGCGGCCCTCCGATAATTTCCCCTCGATTACCGGTCGTGTCAGGCTCTGAATGAGGAGCGCATCATTCGGCGACAAGCCGGCGAGCCGGGACAGGCCGTCCAGCAGCGCAAGCCCCTGCCTTCGGGAGGCCGGCTCCTCACTACGGGTCAACTCGAGGGCCTGCATGATCAACTGACGGTTGCTCGCCGACGCGGTCAGCGCGTGCGTCACGGCCGCGGTCGCTTTGGTCGCCTCCGTGGCCGTATTCGTTGCCGTAATCGCCCTCAAGGCGGTGCGGTACGACAGGAAGGCAGCCACAAACGGCGCGATTGCGACGGCGATCGCGAGGACGACGGCCAGCCAAGTAGGGAGGACCACGCCGGCGGCCGGCGCCTCGCCGGCCCAGAGGGACCATCCCGCTGCGCCCACGGCCTCACCGTAACGACACGGATCAATGCCGCCAAACGACCTCGTGCATCAATGACGCGATGGTGACGGGGTCGTGACGCACCACCCGTACCCAGCCGAAAGACTTCCCCTGCACCAGGGGCCAGTGCTTACCCCAGCTGAGCGGGCTCGTCGCCTGGGCGGAGAACTCAACGGCTGATGAACCCCGGTACTTGCGGGTCCACACCATTCCGCTTCGGCACCGACACGGTGTTGCCGCGCTGGACCGGGTGGCGATCAATAGCCCCGCCTACCAGTGGAGCTCTGGTCCCGCGGGTCCTGGTTGAGCCTGGCGGGCGCGCCTGGAGCGCTGCACGCCTGTGTGCCCACCAGGCCGCCACCTACGCAGCGTGTATCGCCGGCTCGACGGTGGACCTCGTAGATCCGGATCGACGGTCGAGCGTCCCGTTGCACGTTGCTCGGTCGGCCGTGCACCCGCTCGCGGCGCGGCCGCCGTCCGCGTGGTCGAACCCGTCGCCGGCCGTCGGGGCGCATGTGCCCACGAGGTGGTCCTCCGCCCGGGCCCACGCGCCTCGGCGTCCGGCGCGTGCAGGTCGCTGCGCATGGGGACGACTCCGGTCACGGCGCGGCCACCGGGTTGTCCGGCACCGGCAGCACCGCGGCGGAGGCGACGACGTGGTCGACCAGGCCGTAGTCGAGGGCCTGCTCGGGGGTGATCCAGCGGTCGCGGTCGGAGTCGCGCTCGATCTGCTCGACGCTCTGCCCGGAGTGCTCCGCCTGCAGCTCGTTGATCTCCCGCCTGAGACGCCGGAGCATCTCCGCCTGGATCGTGATGTCGCACTGCGTCCCGCCGACCCTGCCGAGGGCTGGTGCACCATGATCCGCGTGTGCGGCAGCGAGAACCGCTTGCCGCGGGTACCTGCGGTCAGCAGAAGCTGCCCCATCGAGGCGGCCATCCCGAACGAGTAGGTCGCGACGTCGCAGTCGATGAAGCGCATCGTGTCGTGGACGGCCATGCCGGCGCTGACCGAACCGCCGGGCGAGTTGATGTACAGGTGGATGTCGCGACGCGGGTCGTCCGCCGAGAGCAGCAGCAGCTGCGTGCAGATCTGGTTGGCGATGTCGTCGTCGACCTGGCTGCCGAGGAGGACGACCCGCTCCCGCAGCAACCGGTCGAAGACCGCGTCGTTCAGTGACCCGTGCCCGTCCTCTGCCTGCAGGAACGGTGCCCTGACGCCGGTGGGCGTGGCGGGCTGCATGTGCCGACCCCCTCCGTGGACTGGTGGACCCGAGTCGAGCAACGGCGACCCGGGAAGGCGCGCCCGAAAGGCGTGTCCCGCTCGTCGCGCAATTCGTGCGCCAATGGCGAAATGGCCTTGACGACGGCCTCGCAGCCGCGGCGGCCCCACCTCCCGGCCGCTCCACCCGCCGATCCCCGGGCCGCGGCCGGGGTCGGGGTCCCGGCGAGCCGATATCGTCTCCAGGCGCCTGAGCCGCGGGTCCCGCCCTCTCCCGGAGCGACCCATGACCGGCTCCCGGCTCCGCACCCCCGGATCAGCGCCCAGCACCGGCCCCACCCCGCCGCTGCCCGTGCTCCTCGCGGTCGACTCGCTGGACGGCGGCGGCGCCGAGCGCTGCGTCGTGGACCTCGCCCTGGCCCTGCAGCGGCGGGGCTGGCCGGTCCACGTGGCCTGCTCGGTCGGCGGGGCCCGCGCCGGGGTCCTGGCCGACGCCGGCGTGCCGGTCTCCGTGCTGCTCGACGAGCCGGTCACCCGCCGGGTGAGCGGCCGTTACGAGCGGGCGCTGCGCGAGCTGGTCGCCGAGCTGCGGCCGGCGGTCGTGCACGCCCAGCTGTTCGCCAGCGCGGCCGCCGCGGCGCACGCCGTCCGCGACCTGGCGGTGCCCCTCGTCGTCACCGAGTACACCGAGGGGCCGTGGCGCGACGGCCGGGCCCGCGCCGTGAGCGGCCTGGTCTACCGGCAGGCCGAGCGCGTGGTCGCCGTCTCCTCAGCCATCCGCGACCTGCTCGTCACCGACTACGGGGTGGCGCCGGAGCGGGTCGAAGTGCTGCTGCCGACGACGCCCGCGCCACCCGCCGCGGACGGCCCTCCCCCGTCGTCCGGGCACCCGGCAGTCGGGCTGGTCGGCCGGCTGGTCCCGGAGAAGGGCGTCGACGTCTTCCTGCGGGCCGCCGCACTGGTGTCGGCCGTCGTCCCCCAGGCGCGGTTCCTCGTGGTCGGCGACGGGCCGCTGCGGCCGGACCTCGAGCACCGCGCGGCGGTGCTGGGGCTCGCCGGCGCGGTCACCTTCACCGGGTACCGGTCCGACGCCGCGCGGCTGCTCGCCGGCCTCGACGTGCTGGCCGTGCCGTCGCGGTCGGACGGCTCGCCCCTGGTGGTCTGCGAGGCCATGGCCGCGGGGATCCCGGTGGTGGCCAGCCGGGTGGGCGGGCTGCCGGACCTGGTCCAGGACGGCGGCACGGGGCTGCTGGTGCGCCCCGGCGAGGCCGAGGACCTGGCCCGCGCCCTGGTGTCGCTGCTGCTCGACCCCGAATCGGCCCGGCGGCTGGGCGCCCGCGGACGCGCGCTGGCCGGCACCCGGACGCACGAGCGGCTGGTCGACCGGATGACGCAGCTGTACGCGGCCGTCGCCCGGACACCGGTCGGCTGACCGCCCTCAGCGCACCGTCGTCGTCCTGTACGGCGCGCCCGCCCGGTCGTAGGTGGTCCACTCCCCACCTTACGGCCGTGCTCGAACGAGCCCGACCGCAGCCGGGTGCCGTCGAGCAGGAACCACTCCCAGTACCCGTGGGGGCGGCCGTCGACGACCGGCCCGCGGGCGCGCAGCGAGCCGTCGCGGTGGCGCTCCTCGTGGAGACCCTCGGTGAACCTGTGCTCCGGCACGGCGTGCTCCCTGGGTCGTCGGACGAGGCGGCTGACGCGCGAGGTCGCGCGTCACCCCTGACCGGGCGGGCGCCGGACGTCGGCCGCCAGCGCCTCGGCGAGCCCGACGGCCTGCGCCAGCACCCGCTTGACCGGCCGGTCGAGCGCGACGGCCGCGCGGGCGACGTCCGCCCACTCGGGCATGGCGTTGACCACCGCGCCGTCGGACCCCCACCCGAGCTTGACGGCGACCGGCTGCCCGTCGACGTGCACGGTGCCGAACGTGCGGCGGACGGCGTGCCGGGCGACGGGCGTCTCCCGGACGCCGAGGGTCGTGGTCTCGCGCAACAGGACGTCGCGGACCCGGGCGACCTCGGCCGGGCCGGCGAGCGCGGCGACCACGTGCGCGGGCCGGCCCTTCTTCATCAGCGTCGGGGTCAGCCAGGCGTCGAGGGCGCCCGCGTCCAGCAGGGCGGCGAGCACCAACGGCCAGGCGCGCGGGTCGAGGTCGTCGACGTTGGCCTCCAGCACCACCGCGGCCGTCGTGTCGAGACCCGTGCCGGGCACCTCCTCGACCTCGCCCACGACCAGGCGCACCACGTTGGGCCGGCCGGCCGGGTCCCGGGTGCCGGCGCCGGTGCCGGTGGCCGTCGGGCGCAGCAGCGGCATCGGGCCGAACCCGGCCGCCAGGGTGGTGGCGAGCGCGACCCCGGTCGGCGTGGCCAGCTCCACCTCGTCGGGACCGCCCCGCCCGGGCGCCCCCGCCGCCTCCAGGAGGGCCAGCACGGCCGGTCCGGGCACGGGGATCGTCCCGTGCGCCGTGCGCGCCTGCCCGCCGCCGAGGGCGATCGGCGACGCCAGCAACCGGTCCAGGCGCAGGGCGGCCAGGCCGGCACAGACCCCGACGACGTCGGCGATCGCGTCCAGCGCCCCCACCTCGTGGAAGTGCACGTCCTCCTCCGGCACGCCGTGCACCGCCGCCTCCGCCCGCGCCAGCGCGCCGAACACCCCGGCCGCCGACCCGCGCAGCGGACCGGGGAGCCGGTCGAGCAGCCGGCGGACGTCGGACCAGCGGCGCGTCGGCTGGCCGGCCTCGGGCGCCTCGACCACCACCCGCACCGCCCGCAGCCCGCCGCGCCGCACCTCCTCGGCGCGCAGCGCGACGGGCAGCTCCAGGGGCGCCAGCGCCGCGGTGATCTCCGCGAGCGGCACGCCCGCCCCCACGACGGCGCCCAGCAGCATGTCCCCCGCCACGCCGTTGCCGAGGTCCAGCCACCCGGCCCGGGTCACCGCGGCTCTCCGTCACCGTCGCCGCCGGCCCGGATGCTGCGGGCGATCCGCGCGGCGAACACCCCGGCCCCGAAGCCGTTGTCGATGTTGCAGACGACCACGCCCGCGGCGCAGGAGTTGAGCATCCCCAGCAGCGCGGCCAGGCCGCCGAAGCTGGCCCCGTAGCCGACGCTGGTCGGCACGGCCACCACCGGCGTGCCGACCAGCCCGCCGATGACGCTGGGCAGCGCGCCCTCCATGCCCGCCACCACGATCACGATGTCGGCGTCCTGGAGCACCGGGCGGGCGTCGAGGACGCGGTGCAGTCCGGCGACCCCGACGTCGACCACCCGGACGACGTCGGCGCCGAAGACCCGCACGGTGGTCGCGGCCTCCGCGGCCACCGGGGAGTCCGACGTCCCCGCGGTGACCACCGCGACCAGGCCCCGGCCCGGCGGCAGGTCCCCGACGACGAGCGTCGTCGCCTCCACCTGCGACTCGGGCCACCGCAGCCGCACCGCGGCCACCGTCGCGGCGTCGGCCCGGGTGACGAGCGCCGGCCGGTGCGGAGCCGCGGCGCGCAGGGTCTCGACGATCGCCACCACCTCGTCCGGGGTCTTCCCGGCGGCGTAGACCACCTCCGGGTCGCCGGTGCGGGGCAGCCGGTCGGTGTCCACCCGCGCGAAGCCCAGGTCGACGTACCCCGGGTCGCGTGCCTCGCCGTCCACAGCGGCATCCTGCCCGGCGGCGACCGGCCGCCGGCAGGAGGTCCCGGTTAGGGTCCGACCAGGGCCCAACCGACCGGACGCAGGACGGGTGATCACGATGAGGGTGCAACTGGCCTACGGCGAGCAGGGGCTGACCGTCGACCTGCCGGACGACCGGACGACGGTCGTCGAGCCGCGTTACGTGCCCGGCGCCCAGGACCCGGCCGCGGTCCTGCGGTCGGCCCTGCGCGAGCCGGTAGCCGGGCCACCGCTGCGCGAGATCGTGCGACCGGGCCAGAAGGTGGCCATCTCCGTCTGCGACGGCACCCGCGCCCAGCCGCGGGACCTCATGGTCCCGGCCGTGCTGGACGAGCTCGCCGGGATCGTCGACCTGGACGACGTGGTGATCCTGGTGGCCACGGGCACGCACCGCGGCAACACCGAGGCCGAGATCCGCAGCATGCTGGGCGACGACGTCGTCGACCGGGTGCACGTCCTCAACCACGACGCGCGCGACGAGGACTCCCTCGTGTGGATGGGCACCCACGGCAACGGCGTGCCCGTGTGGCTCGACCGCCACTGGGTCGACGCCGACGTCCGGATCACCACGGGGTTCGTCGAGCCGCACTTCTTCGCCGGGTTCAGCGGCGGCCCCAAGCTCGCCGTCCCCGGGCTCGCCGGCCTGGAGACCGTGCTGACCCTGCACGACGCCGAACGCATCGGCTCCCCCCAGGCCGTGTGGGGCGTTTGCGAGGGCAACCCCGTCCACGACGACATCCGCGCGGTCGTCGCGGCGGTCGGTGGCGTCCACTTCGGCTTCGACGTCACCCTCAACCGGGAGCAGCAGGTCGTGGGCGCGTTCGCCGGGGAGCTGTTCGCCATGCACGCCGCGGCGCGGGAGGCGGCCCGGGAGCTGGCGATGGCGCCGGTGCCAGAGCGCTTCGACGTGGTGGTGACGACCAACTCCGGCTTCCCCCTCGACCAGAACCTCTACCAGGCCGTGAAGGGCATCTCCGCGGCGGCCACGGTGGTCAAGGACGGCGGCGCGATCATCTGCGCGGCGGAGTGCCGGGACGGGTTCCCCAACCACGGCTCCTACCGCGAGGTGCTCGAGTCCGCGGAGTCCCCCCAGGCGCTCCTCGACCTGATCGAGAACCGGCCGAAGACCGTGCCCGACCAGTGGCAGGTCCAGGTGCAGGCCAAGATCCAGAGCCGGGCGCGGGTGATCATGCACACCTCGTACCTGTCCGACCACGCCCTCGAGGCGGCCCACCTGGAGCAGACCCACGACATCGGCGCCACGGTCCGCGAGCTGCTCGACGCGGCGGGGCCCGACGCCCGGGTGTGCGTCCTGCCCGAGGGGCCGCAGACCATCCCGTACGTGAGCTCCGAGCTCCTCGCCGACACCCACTGAGGCGCAGCCCGTGTCCCTGACGTCCCTGCGGCCGGAGGACCGCCGCGCGGTCGACGTCCTCCGGGGGCGGCTCTCCGGCACGGCGAGGCTGGGGGTCGCCTTCTCCGGCGGCGTCGACTCCTCCGTGCTGCTCGCCCTCGCCGTCGACGCCCTCGGCCCCGGCCGCGTGCTCGCGCTCCTCGGGGTCTCCCCCAGCCTGGCGTCCGAGGAACGGGAGGCAGCCCACCGGGTCGCCGCGCACATCGGGGTGCCGGTGGTGGAGGTGCCCACCTTCGAGGGCGACCGGCCCGAGTACCGGCGCAACGGCCCCGACCGCTGCTTCCACTGCAAGGACGAGCTGTTCGCGCGGATCTCCCAGGACGTCGTGTCCCGGTACGGCCTGACCGCGATCGCCTACGGGGAGAACGCCGACGACGCCCGGCGCCCGGACCGCCCCGGGGCCCGCGCGGCCACCGAGCACGCCGTCCTGCGCCCGCTGGCCGACGCCGGGCTGGACAAGGCCGCGGTGCGCCGGATCGCCCGCGCGCTGGAGCTGCCCTGCGCGGACAAACCCGCGGCACCGTGCCTGGCCTCGCGGATCCCGCACCACAGCGAGGTCTCACCCGAGAAGCTGGCGCAGGTGGAGGCGGCCGAGGCCGGGCTGCGCCGGCTCGGGCTGGGTGACCTGCGGGTCCGCCACCACGGGGACGTCGCCCGCCTCGAGGTCCCGGTCGAGGACCTGCCGGCACTCGTCTCGCCCCCGCTCCGGGAGCAGGCCGTCCAGGTGGTGCGGGCGGCCGGTTTCCGGTTCCTCGCCGTCGACCTTGCCGGCATCCAGTCCGGCGCCTTCACCCTGCCGCTGGTGGGCGTCCGCGAGGGCTGAACCAAGTGCAGTGACCCCCCGCAGGGTCCCGCCGCCGGCCCCGTCCAGGTGCTCGCTGCTGGCCCCGTCCCGGGCACCGCCCCGAGCTCGCGAGGGGTGGGGAGGACGGGGTCCTTCCCCGGTGCGGGGACGGGGTCCTCTGTCAGGCCGGCTCGACGGGCAGGCCGAGCCGCCGGAACAGGTCGTTGTCGAGGTCCAGGAAGCTGGAGATGTGGGCGACCCGGCCGGCCCGCACCTCGAGCACGTGCAGCGCCCACGGCTCGTGCCCGCCGTCCGGTCGCGGGCGGTACTGCGCGAACGCCGGCGCCCCGTTGGCGAGGGTCGGCAGCACCCGGGAGCCCCGGCACCCCGCGCCGGGGCCGAGCATCCAGGTGGCGATGTCGGCCCGGCCGCGCAGCCACATCGCGAACGGCGGCATGTGCTGGGTGGCGTCCTCGTGCAGCAGCGACACGAGGCCCTCGACGTCGTAGCGCTCGAAGGCGTCGACGTAGCGCTCGAGCAGGGCCCGCTGGACGCCGTCCAGCGGCTCGGTCTCGGCCTCCCCGCCGACCGCGGCCATCGTGGCGCGGGCCCGCTGCAGCGCGCTGTTGACCGACGCGACGGTCGTGTCGAGCAGCTGGGCGACCTCCTCGGCCCGCCAGCGCAGCACCTCGCGCAGCAGCAGCACGGCCCGCTGGCGGGGCGGCAGGTGCTGCAGCGCGGAGACGAACGCCAGCCGGATCGACTCGCGCTGCACGGCCTGCTCGGCGGGGTCGGCGTCCTCGGCGACGACCTGCCGGTCGAGCACCGGCTCCACCCACGCCGTCCCCGGGCGGCGGGCGGCCAGCGAGGCCTCGACCGGCTGCCACGGCGACCCGGAGAGGTCCATCGGCAGGGCCCGCCGCTGCCGGCCGGAGAGCTGGTCGAGGCACACGTTGGTGGCGATCCGGTACAGCCACGACCGCAGCGCCGACCGGCCCTCGAAGTCGCCCAGGCCGCGCCAGGCGCGGACCATCGTCTCCTGCACGGCGTCGTCGGCGTCGAACGCCGACCCGAGCATCCGGTAGCAGTAGCCGGTCAGCTCCCGCCGGTGCTCGAGCAGCCGTGGGTCGAGTTCGTCGGTCAGCACGGTCGTCACAAGTCCTCCTCCGGCGTGGGCCGCGACAGCTCACCACAGGGCACCGACGGAACGGGAGGGCCCGGCGTCCCGGGCGGCTACTGGTAGCTGATCAGGTCCGGCCGCGGCTCGACGGCGACCGTCTCCTCCGGCGTGAGCATCGGGACGTCCTCGTCGTAGAAGTTCTTCCAGCCCCAGGCGACCTCGTCCGGCTCGGTCTGCCGCAGCGTCCGCCAGGTGGCCTGCTTGTCGCCCTGACCGCCCTGGCCGTCGGCGTGGACCATGAGCGCCAGCTCGTCGCGGGAGGTGTCCAGCCGGTCGCGGTCGGGGATCATGTCCACCCGGAACTGGTGCAGCAGGAGCAGCTTCTGCGGCAGGTCGTTCGCGCGGGTCAGGTCGGCCAGCCAGGTGACCACCCGGTTGACCTCGTCGATCGACACCGACCCGATCTGGGTCAGGTGCACCTCGTTCGGCCCCAGCCGCCACTCCGGGTCCAGCGCCAGCCCGACGTGCGGCAGCTCCAGCAGCGAGCGGTACTGCTCGGCCTGGGTGAGGAAGTCGGTGCGCCCGGGCTGCAGGTCGATGACGACGTACAGCCCCGCCTCGCCGGCCGCCTCCACCCACGGCCGCAGGTCCTCGACCGGCAGCTCGGTGGAGTAGTTGCCGTCGGGCCCGGCGACCGACGAGGCGACGGTGGCGATGACCTCGAACGCGGGGACGACGGTGGCCTCCTGCACCAGCGGCTCGTAGGGGGCCGCGTGGGCGCGGGCCCGCTCGATGGAGGCCGGCAGGTCCTGCTCGCCGAGCACGCCCAGGGCCCCGGTGCCCGGACTGCCGTAGAGGGCGACGAGGAAGTGCTGCGGGAAGAGCAGCTGGCCGCCGCCCGGCAGCTGGTCCCCGGTGGCCGCGGTCTCCAGCTTCCAGTCCAGCCCCTCCTCCGCCGCGAACCCGGCGCCGAGCGCCACCACCGTCTCCGGCCGCTGCTCGGCCAGGAGCTCCACGAGCTCCGCCGAGCCGCGGGGGTCGGTGCCCCCACCGGTCAGCTGCACCCGCGCGCCGGCCGCCCGGGCGGTGGCCACGCCGGCCAGCGCCTCGGGGGCGCCGGTGGTCACCACGACGGTGCCGTCGAGCGGTTCGGCCCGCTGCACCGCCGGCAGCTCGCCCTCGCCGGCCTCCCCGGTCGCCGGCTCCGCGCCGGCGGGCTGCAGGGCCGCCGTCTGCTCGGGGTCGAGCTCCGCGACGGCGGCCGCCGCCCCGCCGTCGTCCACCTGCTGCGTCTCGCCGAGCTCCAGGCCGGTGGCCGCGGCGACGGCGTCCGGGTCGGCGGGGACGGCGACCACCTCGGGGCCGCCGTCCCCGCCCTCGGCCTCCCCCACCGCCAGCACCGTCGTCGTCCCCAGCCGCTCCAGCTCGGTGGTGAGCGCCTCGGCGGGCCCGCCGCCGGCCGGCTCGAGCAGCAGCGGGACGCCGAGGCCGGTCGCGGCCGAGGCGCCCAGGAGCGTGCCGGCCGCGTCGCCGTCGCGGGCCACGACGACGACGTCCGCGCTGTCGAACAGCGCCCGGCTGGCCGAGGCCGCGGAGGCGACCGGGTCGTCGTCGGCGACGAGGGTGAGGCGCGCGTCGGGCGCGGAGGTCGCCACCCCGGCGGCGTCCTCGGGCTCCTCGCCGGAGGCCGCACCGCAGCCGCCGGTCAGCAGCGCCGCGGTCAGGGCGATCGGCAGCGTTCGAGAGCGCACGGCTCCCCTCCCCCCGCCGGTCGCACGGTCGCACGGGAGCGCGACGGCGGGGCGCGCCCGGCTCCCCGCGACACTAACGACGCCACGGCCCCGGACGACGGCCCACCCGGTCCGGCGGCACCCCGACCGAGAGGGGCGGCCCCGCGCGGCCGGGTGGTGGCCACACTGTCCACGCGCGCGGCGGACCGGGAGGATCCCCACCGTGCGACCACACCCTGCCGACGGCGACGCACCCGAGGTCCGCATCCTGGTCAACACGAACGTGTCGATGTCCCGGCACAAGGCCGCGGCGCAGGCCGTGCACGCCGCGCTGGCCGCCTTCGGCATCCCGCACGGACGGGTCGTCGTGCTCGGCGGGCGGCCGGACCAGGTGGCGGCGATGGACGCCGTGGTGCGGGACGCCGGGCGCACCGAGGTGGCGCCGGGGACCCTGACCGCGGGCGCCACGGTCGTCCGCGACGGCTCGCCCGACGCGGGCAGCTCCCGGTAGACAACTCCGGTGACCGACTTCGCCGACCGGCTGCGCCCGGCCACCGCCGAGGAGTGGCCCGCGTTCAGCCGGGCCCTGTTCACGACGTTCGGCGAGGAGGCCCCGGCGTCGTTCGTCGACAGCGTGCCGGCGTACGCGGAGCTGGACCGCTCGCTCGGGCTGTGGGAGGGCGACCGGGTGGTCGTCACGTCGGGCGTCTACAGCCGGGAGCTCACGGTGCCCGGCGGCGTCGTCCCCTGTGCCGGCGTGACCTGGGTGAGCGTCGCACCGAGCCACCGCCGCCGCGGCGTGCTGACCGCGCTGATGCGCCACCAGCTCACCGAGCTGCACGAGCAGCAGCGGGAGCCGGTCGCGGCGCTGTGGGCCTCGGAGTCCTCGATCTACGGCCGCTTCGGCTACGCGCCGGCCACCTGGCGGGGCAACCTCTCCGGCGACGTGGCCCGGCTGGTGCTGCGGCCGGACGTCGACCTGGGCGCGGGCCGGGTCGAGCAGGTCGGCGTCGAGGAGTTCCGGGCCGGCGCGGTGGCCCTGCACGACCGGGTGCGCCGGTCCGTGCCCGGCAACCTCGCCCGCGACGCCCGCTGGTGGGACCGCGGGCTGCGCGATGCGCCCGACGAGCGCCGCGGCGCGACCGAGCTGCGCTTCCTGCGGCACGTCGAGCCCGACGGCGCGGTGACCGGCTACGCCAGCTACCGCATCCGCTCGGCGTGGACCGACGACGGCCAGCCCGACGGGACCGTCGTCGTCGAGGAGGTGCGCGCGCTGACCGCGCCGGCGTACGCGGCGCTCTGGCGGTTCCTGCTGTCGCTGGACCTGGTCCGCACGGTGCGGGCCCCGACCGCCTCCCCCGACGACCCGCTGCGGCACCTGCTGGCCGAGCCACGGGCGCTGCGCTCGCAGCCTTACGACGCGCTCTGGGTGCGGCTGGTCGACGTCGGCCGCGCGCTGGCCGCCCGCCGCTACCCCGCACGGGTCAACCTGGTGCTGGAGGTGCGCGACCGGTTCTGCCCGTGGAACGACGGCCGCTGGGCCCTCGTCGGTCACCCGGCCGGCGCCTTCTGCGCGCAGACCGACGCCGACCCCGACCTCGTGCTGGACGTCGAGGCGCTGGGTGCGGCCTACCTCGGCGGGGTGTCGCTGGCCACGCTGCAGGCGGCCGGGCGGGTCACCGAGGTGAGCCCGGGGGCGGTGACCCAGGCCGGGACGGCGTTCCGCTGGCCGGTCACCCCGTGGTGCCCGGACGAGTTCTAGCCGGGGCTCGACGCCACCTGGCCGGAGCCGGTCCCGCCGGGCTCGGCGACGGTCTCCGAGCGGTGGGCGACCAGCTGCCGTGCCTCCTGCAGGTGGTCCTCCGCGGGCAGCGTGATCTTCTCCGTGATGACCGCGCGCCAGAGGACCATCCTGGCCTGCCGGAGGCGGTTGACGCCCTGCACCAGGAGGATGAGGCAGACCGGGACGACGAGGTGTCCGAGCGTGTTCCCGAACCCCACTGCGACGACGGCGCCGAGCGCCAGGAGCGGCGGGACCACGTTGAGGCGGAACGAGGCCTCGGCGGCGTAGCGGTCGTACTCGCCGTACATCTCCTGGTTCATCGCCAGCAACCGGGCCCGGAGGTCGGTGAGCGGCGGCTCGAACGCCTCGACCGGCGGCCCGTCCCGGAATCCCACGCGCCTGCGGACGTCTGCTGGGAGCTCGGCGACCCCCTCCCCGATGGTCACGAGCCGGCGCTCGAACGCGCGCCTCGTCCCGAGCTCGTCGGCCGAGGAGAACAGGCGCTGCAGCAGGGTCCTGGGCCCGTGCTCGGCCTCCGGTCCCGGACCGTGGACTCCCGGTGCCAGGCGCCTCAGGAGGGTGGTGGCGAGGCTGCCCTCTGTCGGGAGGGTCACGATCGCGCCGATGACGTAGGCCACGAAGGACAGGCCGGCAACGGCCGCGGGGACGCCGAGGATGCCGAGGATGCCGACGAGCTCGTACGTCCTCGACACCACCCCACCGTCACGGGGGTCGGACCTCGGGACGTCGTCCCCGAACACGAACCAGCCGACCAGCAACCAGAGGTACCCCACGGCCAGCGGCGTCCGGACGTCCCGCAGGCCGGGGAGGAGGCTCGCCACCACGGCCCCTCCCCTCGACGACGCAGCCGCGGACCGCCTGGGCGCAGTGTCCGGCCGGGCCGTGACGGCGCCGTCACCGACGTGTCATCGGGCCACCGCCCGGAGTCAGACGGCGGGGTCCTCGCGGGTGGGCAGCCCGCCGGCGGGGCGGTGCCGGTCGCGCTCGTAGTCGCTGATCAGACCGATCCGGCGGACGTGCCGCTCGTCGCCGCTGAACGGCGTGGCGAGGAAGTGCAGCACCAGCTCGGTGGCCTCCGCGACGTCGTGCTGCCGGGCGCCGACCGCGACGACGTTGGCGTCGTTGTGCTGCCGGGCCAGCTCCGCGGTCGCGCGGTTCCACACCAGCGCCGCGCGGACCCCGGGCACCTTGTTGGCCGCGATCTGCTCCCCGTTGCCGGAGCCGCCGATGACCACGCCGAGGCTGCCGGGGTCGGTGACCGTCCGCTCGCCGACCTCGAAGCAGAACGGCGGGTAGTCGTCCTGGGCGTCGTACTCGAACGCCCCGCAGTCGACCGGCTCGTGCCCGGCGTCGGCTAGCGCCTTCTTGAGGTGGTCCTTGAACTCCAGGCCGGCGTGGTCGGTCCCGACGAAGACGCGCATGGCGGGGAGTCTGTCAGGCTGCCCGGGTGGCGGTGCTCGGGGTCGACGGGTGGCGCGGCGCCTGGGTCGGCGCCCGGCTGGACGGCCGCACGGTGGAGCTGCTGGCGCTGCCCGACGCGGCCGCCGTCCTCGCCGTCCCGGACGTCGAGGTGGTCGGCATCGACATGCCGATCGGGCTCTCGGACGACGGCGTGCGGGCCTGCGACGTCGAGGCCCGGCGCCGGCTGGGGCGGGCAGGCAGCTCCGTCTTCCCCGCCCCGGTGCGCGCCGTCCTCGGTGCCCGGGACTACGCCGACGCCCGCCGGCTGTCGGTCGAGGCGACCGGCGGGCGCTCGCTGTCGGCGCAGTCCTTCCAGCTCGTGCGTTCGATCGCGGCCCTCGACGACGCCCTGGGTGATCCGCCCGTCGCCCACGTCGTCGAGGTGCACCCCGAGCTGGCGTTCCGCGCGCTCGACGACCGGGTGTGCGACCCCAAGTCCAGCGCGCGCGGACAGGCCCAGCGGATCCGGGCGCTGCAGCCGGTGGTCGACGTCCTGGACGCGCTCGCCGACGCGCCGGCGGGCCTGCCCGCTGTCGATGCGCTGGACGCCTGCGCCGCCGCCTGGTCGGCCCGGCGGATCGCCGACGGCGTCGCCGAGTGCGTCGGGGACGGCGCGACCGACGCCCGCGGCCGCCCCATGCGGATCTGCTGGTAGGAGGACGACCCCGTCCCCTCACCGGGGAAGGACCCCGTCCTCCCCACCCCTCGCGAGCTCGGGGCGGTGCCCGGGACGGGGCCAGCGGCGAGCCTCCCGACGGGGCCGCGGCGGTGCCTGCAGGGGCCTTCAGGTGACCCGGCGGACGACGGGCAGCGGCAGCACCCGCAGCAGCCCGGCGATCGGGCGCCACGGCCACTCGGGCACGTAGGCGCGCACCGGCTCCCGCTCGATCGCGGCGGTGAGCGCGTCCACGCCGGTGTCGACGTCGACGGTGAACGGCCCGCGGCGGCCGACGTTGATGTCCGTGGCGATGTAGCCGGGCAGCACCGTGGTGACGCGGATGCCGGTGCCGAGCAGGTCGGAGCGGATCCCCTCGGCCAGGGAGTTCAGCGCCGCCTTGCTGGCGCCGTACGCCGTCCGGGTGCCGCGCATGCCCCGGACGGAGGCGACCGAGGAGACCAGCACGAGGTGACCCGAGCCCTGGGCGCGGAAGAGCTCGACCGCGGCCTGGCACTGGGCGTGGGTGCCCAGCACGTTGGTGGCCAGGACGGCCCGGTTGGTCGCCGCCGCACCGGTGCCGATGGCGACCCCGTTGCCGATGCCCGCGTTGGCGACGAACCGGTCGATCCCGCCCAGCTCGTCGGCGAGTCGGGCACCGTCTGCGCGACCGCGGCCGGGTCGTCGACGTCCAGACGACGGGTGACGACGCGGATGCCGGGGTGGGCGGCGAGCAGCTCGTCGCGCAGCGCCGCCAGCCGGTCGGTGCGGCGGGCGACGAGCGCCAGGTCGCGGCCCATCGCGGCGAACCGGCGGGCCATGCCCTCGCCGAGGCCGGAGCTGGCGCCGGTGATCAGGATGCGCTGGCGGGGCGGGTGCGGCACCGCGCCATCGTGACAGGCCCTCGGGGGGGGGGGGGGGGGGGGCCGGCGGGGGGGGGGGGGGGGGGGGGGGGGGGGGGGGGGGGGGGGGGGGGGGGGGGGCGCGCGTGCCTTATTCGGGCGGTTTTTCGGGTGTGGGG
>NZ_JBJGYN010000016.1:0-94421 GCF_054050015.1 Geodermatophilus sp. SYSU D01176
AAGACGAGAGCCTTAACCTCCCCCGCCGGCCCCTCCGCGCGCGGCGCGCGGGGCCCCCCCCCCCCCCCCCCCCCCCCCCCCCCCCCCCCCCCCCCCCCCCCCCCCCCCCCCGCCGCCTGAGAGGCCCCCCATGAGCAGCAGCACCGACGCCGCCCCCGACCGGCTGAGCGGGCTGCTGGCCGAGCACGCCGCGCTGGAGACCGAGCTCGCCGACCCCGCCGTCCACGCCGACACCGCCCGCGCCCGCCGGCTGGGCCGGCGCTACGCGCAGCTGGCCCCGCTGGTGGAGACCAAGCGCGCGCTGGACGCCGTCCGTGACGACCTCGCCGCGGCCCGCGAGCTCGCCGGTGAGGACGCCTCGTTCGCCGCCGAGGCCGTCGCGCTCGAGCAGCGGGTGCCCGAGCTCGAGGAGCGGCTGCGCGAGTTGCTGCTGCCCAAGGACCCCGACGACGACAAGGACGTGATCCTCGAGATCAAGGCGGGGGAGGGCGGCGCGGAGTCGGCACTGTTCGCCGGCGACCTGCTGCGCATGTACCTCCGCTACGCCGAGCGCCGCGGCTGGGCCACCGAGGTCCTCGACGCCGTCCCGGCTGAGCTCGGGGGCTACAAGGACGTCTCGATCGCCATCAAGTCCCGCGGCGACGAGGGCATCTGGTCGCGGCTGAAGTTCGAGGGCGGCGTGCACCGCGTCCAGCGGGTGCCGGTCACCGAGTCCCAGGGCCGCATCCACACCTCCGCCGTCGGCGTCCTCGTGCTGCCCGAGGCCGAGGAGGTCGACGTCACCGTCGACCCCAACGACCTGCGCATCGACGTCTTCCGCTCCTCGGGTCCCGGCGGGCAGAGCGTGAACACCACCGACTCCGCCGTCCGGATCACCCACCTGCCGACCGGCATCGTGGTCAGCTCGCAGAACGAGAAGAGCCAGCTGCAGAACCGCGAGTCGGCGCTGCGCGTCCTGCGCTCCCGGCTGCTGGCGGCCGCCCGTGAGGAGGCCGCCGCGGCCGCGAGCGACCAGCGCCGCAGCCAGGTCCGCACCGTCGACCGCAGCGAGCGGGTGCGCACCTACAACTTCCCGGAGAGCCGGATCTCCGACCACCGGGTCGGCTTCAAGGCGCACAACCTGGACCAGGTGCTCGACGGCGAGCTCGACCCGGTCATCGACGCGCTCACCCGCGCGCACACCGCCGAGCTGCTGGCGGCCGGCTCCTGAGCGCACGCACGCTGCTGGCCGACGCCGCGCGGCGGCTCGCCGACGCCGGCGTCGCCTCCCCACGGGCGGACGCCGAGTTGCTGCTCGCCCACGTGCTCGGCGTCTCGCGCACCGGCCTGCTGACCCTCGGCGACGTGCCGGACGACGCGGCCGCCCGGTTCGCGGACCTCGTGGGCCAGCGCGCCGACCGGGTGCCGCTGCAGCACCTCACCGGCCGCGCCCCGTTCCGCTACCTCGAGCTCGCCGTCGGCCCCGGTGTCTTCGTGCCCCGGCCGGAGACCGAGCAGCTCGTCGAGTGGGCGCTCGCCCAGCTGGCCGACGTCCCCGCGCCGGTCGTCGTCGACCTGGGCAGCGGGTCGGGGGCCATCGCGCTGTCGATCGCGCACGAGCACCCCGGCGCGCGGGTGACCGCCGTCGAGCGCGACCCGGGGGCGATCGGGTGGACGCGGCACAACGCCGCCGCCCGCGCCGCCGCCGGGGACCGCCGGGTCGAGGTCCTCGCCGGCGACATGACCGACCCGGCGCTGCTGACCGAGCTCGACGGCACGGTCGACCTGGTCGTCTCCAACCCACCGTACGTCCCCGACGGCGCGACGGTGCCGCGCGAGGTGGCCGACCACGACCCGCCGCTGGCGCTGTGGGGCGGTCCGGACGGGCTCGACGTCGTCCGCGGGCTGCTGCGCACCGCCGCCCGGCTGCTGCGACCGGGCGGCGGGCTGGGCATCGAGCACGCCGACCAGCAGGGGAGTGCGCTGCCGGCGCTGGTGCGGGCCTCCGGCGGCTGGACCGGGGTCGAGGACCACCCCGACATGGCCGGCCGCCCGCGGTACACCACCGCGCACCGGACCGGGGGATGACAGACTCGCCCCCCGTGGCTCCGTCTTCGACCCCGGCGACCTACGACTGCTCCGACCCCGACGCCCGCGCCGCCGGGCTGGACGCCGCGGCGGCGGCGATCGGCAGGGGCGAGCTGGTGCTGCTGCCCACCGACACCGTGTACGGCGTCGCGGCCGACGCCTTCACCCCGCCGGCGGTCGCCGCGCTGCTGGCGGCGAAGAACCGCGGCCGGACGATGCCGGTCCCCGTGCTCATCGGCGAGGCCTCCACGCTCGTCGGGCTGGTCACCGTCGTCCCGCCCCTGGCGACGAAGCTCGCCGAGGCGTTCTGGCCCGGCGGGCTGACCCTGGTCCTCGAGCACGCGTCGTCGCTGGCCTGGGACCTGGGGGACGCCGAGGGCACCGTCGCCGTCCGGCTGCCCGACGACGACGTCGCCCGCGACCTGCTGCGGCGCACCGGTCCGCTCGCCGTGTCCAGCGCCAACCGCTCCGGCCGCCCGGCCGCCACCACCGCCGACGAGGCGGTCGCCCAGCTCGGGATGCACGCGGCCGTCGTCCTGGACGGCGGCCCCCGCGCCGGCTCCGCCGCGAGCACGATCGTCGACTGCACCGTGCCGGCCCCGCGGGTGCTGCGGGTCGGTGCGATCCCGGTCGACCGGTTGCGCGAGGTCGTCCCCGAGATCGTCGACTGAGGAAGGATCCCGTCCTCCCCACCCCTCGCAGGCTCGGGGCGGTGCCCTGGACGGCGCCGCCGTCGTCCACTCCTCGGGAGACCCTCCGGGCCTCCACTCGTCGGGGACCTGGAGCCGACTTGGCGATACCGTGGGGCCACCGTCCGTCGTCGATCCCCGGGAGACCGCTGCGATGAGCACCCTCTCCTGGGGCACCGTCTCCGGCCCGGCCTGAGCCATGCGCGAGTACGTCGTCGTCCTGCTCACCGCCGGCCTGGTGACCTTCCTGGCCACGCCGGTGGTGCGGCTCGCGGCGGTCCGGCTGCGGATGATGGCCGCGCCGCGCGAGCGCGACGTGCACGTCATCCCCACGCCGCGCGGGGGCGGTGTGGCGATGTACCTGGGGGTCGCCGCGGCGGTCCTGGTGGCCACCCGGCTGCCGGCCCTCCAGCGGACCTTCGACGACTCGCAGACCGCCGCGGTCCTCGTCGCCGGCGGGCTCATCTGCGCCCTGGGCGTGCTCGACGACAAGTTCGGCCTGGACGCGCTGACGAAACTCACCGGCCAGATCGCCGCGGCCGGGGTCATGGTGCTCCTCGGCGTGCAGCTGGCCTTCGTCTTCCTCCCGGTCGCCGACATCGGCACGCTCTCGCTGGGGCCCGACATCGGCGTCCCGCTGACCCTGCTGCTGACCGTCCTCACGGTGAACGCGCTGAACTTCATCGACGGCCTCGACGGCCTGGCCGCGGGCGTCTCGGCGATCGCCGCGCTCGCCTTCTTCGCCTACAGCTACAACCTGGGCGCCGAGGGCTACGACGACATCGCCAGCGCCCCGGCGCTCATCACCGCGGTGCTGGCCGGCGCCTGCCTCGGGTTCCTGCCGCACAACTTCAGCCCGGCGCGCATCTTCATGGGCGACTCCGGCTCCATGCTCGTCGGCCTGATGCTCTCCGCGGCCGCGGTCTCGGCCACCGGCCAGGCCGACCCGCAGACCTTCGACTCCGCCGCCACCCTGCTGCCGCTGGCCCTCCCGCTGCTGGTGCCGATCGCGGTCCTCTCCATCCCGTTCATCGACCTGGTGATGGCCGTCGTCCGCCGCAGCCTCCGCGGGCGCTCGCCCTTCTCGCCGGACAAGATGCACCTGCACCACCGGCTGCTCGCGATCGGTCACTCGCACCGGCGTGCGGTGCTCGTCATGTACTTCTGGGCCGCGCTGCTCTCGTTCGGGGCGGTGGGGCTGTCCATCACCGGCGGCCGGGTGGAGCTGCTGGTCTCCATCGCGGTGCTGCTGGTCCTCGGCGTCGTCGTCGTCCTCAGCCCGCGGGCCCGCCGGGCGGCCCGCGAGGCACGGGCCGCGGAGCTGGAGGCGCAGCGGCAGCGCAGCCGGGCCGACCACCCGACGGCGCGCGCCGTCCGCGCGACCGCCGTTCCGTCCGTTCCCGGCCGGCCTGCCGACCCGGCCGGCCAGCCGTCCCCCCAGGGAGTCCGATGACCGTCACCGGGACCGCTCAGGCCCCGTGGGACCTGTCCTTCCTGCGCGTGGGGACGGCGGTGACCGCGGCCCTCACCGCCGTGGCCGCGCCGGTCGCCGGGCTGCTCGCGGGGTGGGACGCCGCTGTCGCCGTGCTGCTCGGCGCCGCCGTCGTCACCTTCTTCTTCGCGCTGTCCGGGCTCGTCATCGCCTGGGCCGGGCGGCACGGGGACGCCTTCACGCTGCCCGCCGCCCTCGGTTCGTTCTTCGTGAAGATCCTCGTGCTGGCCGCCGTGCTGCAGTCGCTGCCCGCCGAGGGCTGGGTGGACCGGCGCACGCTGGCGTGGACGGTCATCGCCGGGGCGCTGCTGTGGAGCATCGTCCAGCAGCGCTGGGTCTGGACCCGGCGGCTGTACTACGTGCCCCCACCCGCCCCGCCCTCGACCGGGGGAACCCCGCCGCCGCCGGAAACGCCCGCGACACGCGGCTGATAGTGTCCCCGCCGATGGCCGAGGGCAGCTCCGCGAGCGGGGGTTCTCGACCTCGACCTGCACCATCCGCCGACCGTCAGCCCAGCGGGGCCGACATCGGGTGGAGCATCACCGGGACCATGCTCTCGGGGATCATCGTGTGGGGCGGGGTCGGGCTGGCGCTCGACCGCTGGTGGGGTACCCGCTTCGTCGCCCTCATCGGCGTGCTCCTCGGCCTGACGGTGGCCATCTACCTGGTGGTCGTCAAGTACGGCGCCCTGCCCCCGACCGAGGGGCCCGGGCGCACCGGCTCCACCCGGGGCGGGCGCCGCAGCCCGACCAGGACGCAGAAGGGACAACGGTGACCTCCAGCGCCCACGCGCTCGCCGACGTGCTCGCCGCCGAAGGTGGTGGTGAGGAGGGCGGCTTCCAGGCCCCCACCATCGCCGAGTTCTACCCGCCGGCGGTCGCCGAGTTCTCGGTCCTGGGGATCGACTTCGAGATCACCCGGATCACGATCATCATGTGGATCGCGACCGCGGCGATCCTCGCGTTGCTCGTGCTGGCCGCCCGCAAGGCCACGGTCGTGCCGGACAAGCTCCAGTACATCGGCGAGAGCGGCTACTCCCTCGTCCGCGACGGCATGGCCCGCGACGTGATCGGCCCGAAGGGGTTGCCGTTCGCGCCGTTCCTCGCGTCGCTGTTCTTCTTCATCCTCGCGAACAACTTCATGAGCATCTTCCCGTTCGCGCAGATCTCGCCGAACTCCCGGTTCGCGATCCCGCTGGTCCTCGCGGTGATCGTCTGGGTTCTCTACAACTACATCGGCATCCGCGAGCAGGGCGCGGCCAAGTACTTCAAGGACGCCGCGATCCCGCCGGGCGTGCCGATCGGGGCGCTCATCCTGGTGACGCCCATCGAGCTGCTGCAGGTCTTCGTGATCCGGCCGTTCACCCTGGCCGTCCGGCTCTTCGCCAACATGTTCGCCGGCCACATGCTGCTCGTGGTGTTCTCACTCGGCGGCGTCTACCTGCTCACCGCCGGCGGCATCTTCCCCCTCTTCGGCGTGGCCTCCTTCCTCATGGCGCTGATCATGACCTTCTTCGAGCTCCTGGTCATCGTCCTGCAGGCGTACGTCTTCACCGTGCTCACCGCGACCTACCTCAACGGCGCCGTCGAGCCGGCCCACTGACCGCTCCACCCCGTACCACCACCCCCAGCCAGCCGCCCGGGAGCACCCCGGGCGACCGACACAGGAGGAACCACCCCGCATGGACGTCAACGCAGAGCTCGTCGGCAGCATCGGCTCCGTCGGCTACGGCCTCGCCGCCATCGGCCCCGGCATCGGCGTCGGCATCGTCTGGGCCGCGTACATCCAGGCGACCGCCCGGCAGCCCGAGTCGGCAGGCCTGACCCGGACCTACGCCTTCCTCGGTGCCGCCCTCTCCGAGGCGCTGGCGCTCATCGGTCTGGTCGTCCCCTTCATCTTCGGGCCCGGCAACGCCGGCTGATCGGTGCCCCGAGCAGCTTCCTCTGACGTAGGGACGTGGAGAGCATGAACACCCTGGCTGCGGAGTCGGCGAACCCGCTCCTCCCGCCGGTCGGCGAGATCATCGTCGGGACGATCACGTTCGCGATCGCGTTCTTCGTGCTGGCCAAGTTCGTCTGGCCGCGCTTCGAGCAGGTCTTCCGGGCCCGCCGCGAGGCGATCGAGGGCGGCATCGAGCGGGCCGAGTCGATGCAGGCCGAGGCCCAGGCGGCGCTGGAGCAGTACCGCGCCCAGCTGGCCGAGGCACGCACCGAGGCCGCGCAGATCCGGGACCAGGCCCGCGCGGAGGGGCAGCAGATCCTCGAGGAGCTGCGGGCCCAGGCCCAGGAGGAGTCCGCGCGGATCGTCGCCCGCGGCGAGGAGCAGCTGGCCACCTCCCGCCAGCAGGTCGTCAACGAGCTGCGCGGCCAGATCGGGCGGCTCGCCGTCGACCTCGCCGGCCGCGTGGTCGGCGAGTCCCTCGAGGACCAGGCGCGCCGCAGCGGCACCGTCGACCGGTTCCTCGACCAGCTCGACGGCATGGCCGCCGGCACCGCGGCGGACGGCCGCGGCGGTGCCACCGGCAGCTCGGTGTACGTGCAGCAGGGCGACCGCTGATGGATGCCTCCAGCCGCGGGGCGCTCGCCGCGGTGCGGGAACGCCTCGCCGAGCTCACCCGGCCGGCGTCGGGCCTGCTCGAGCGGGCGCGCGACCGCCTGACCGGTCAGGAGCGGGCAGCCACCGACGAGGAGCTCGTGGCCCTGGCCGACGAGCTGTTCGCCGTCGCCCGTCTCCTCGACGGACAGGTCGCGCTGCGCCGGGCACTGTCGGACCCGTCGGCCACCCCGGGCGACCGGGCCGGGGTCGCGCGGCGGCTGCTGTCCGGCCGCGTCTCCGGGGCCACGCTCGACCTGGTCGAGACGGCGGCCCGGCAGCGCTGGTCGCGGCCGCTGGACCTGGTGGAGGCGACCGAGGCCCTGGCCACGGACGCCGCGCTGGACGCCGCGGAGGCCCGTGGCGAGCTCGACGGCGTCGAGGACGAGCTGTTCCGGTTCGGCCGCATCGTCGCGGGGGACGCGGAACTGTCCCGGATCCTCAGCGACCGCACCGCTCCGGCCGCCGGCAAGGCCGCGCTGCTGGACCGGCTGGTCGGCTCCCGGGTCAGCCCGATCACCGGGATGCTGCTGCGCAACCACCTCACCGGGCGGACGGCCGGCAACGCCGAGAACGTCGTCGAGCGGCTCTCCGAGGCGGCCTCGCACCGGCGCGGCCAGTCGGTGGCGCGCGTGACGACCGCCGTGCCGCTGACCGTGACGCAGGAGCGCCGGCTCGCCGAGCTCCTCGGGCGCCTCTACCACCGGCCGATCGGCCTGCAGGTGACCGTCGACCCGAGCGTGCTCGGTGGGCTGGTCATCCGCGTCGGTGACGAGGTCATCGACGGCAGCATCGCGCACCGCCTCGAGGCCGCCGGCCGACGGGTCGCCGGCTGACCCGCGACCCGGCCCCCACCCAGACACCACCCAGCAGGGAAGAGGACACCACGCCATGGCCGAGCTGACGATCTCCGCTGACGAGATCCGCAGTGCCATCCAGAACTACGTCACCGAGTACTCGCCCGACGTGTCGCGGGAAGAGGTCGGGATGGTCACCGAGGCCGGCGACGGCATCGCCCGCGTCGAGGGCCTGCCCTCGGTCATGACCAACGAGCTGCTCGAGTTCGAGAGCGGCGTCCGCGGTCTCGCGCTGAACCTCGACGTCCGCGAGGTCGGTGTCGTCGTCCTCGGCGACTACGCCGGCATCGAGGAGGGCCAGCAGGTCCGCCGGACCGGCGAGGTCCTCTCCGTGCCGGTCGGCGACGGCTACCTCGGCCGCGTGGTCGACCCGCTGGGCAACCCCATCGACGGTGCCGGCCCCATCGCCACGACCGGCCGCCGCGCGCTGGAGCTGCAGGCGCCGACCGTGGTGCAGCGGCAGTCGGTCCACGAGCCGATGCAGACCGGCATCAAGGCCATCGACGCCATGACGCCGATCGGCCGCGGCCAGCGCCAGCTGGTCATCGGTGACCGGCAGACCGGCAAGACCGCGATCGTCACCGACACGATCATCAACCAGAAGCAGGCCTGGGAGACCGGCGACCCGACCCAGCAGGTCCGCTGCATCTACGTCGCCGTCGGCCAGAAGGGCTCGACGATCGCCGCCATCCGCGCCTCCCTCGAGGAGGCCGGCGCTATGGAGTACACGACCATCGTCGCGGCCCCGGCCTCGGAGGCCGCCGGCTTCAAGTACATCGCCCCCTACACCGGCTCGGCCATCGGCCAGCACTGGATGTACGAGGGCAAGCACGTCCTGATCGTGTTCGACGACCTGTCCAAGCAGGCCGAGGCCTACCGCGCGGTCTCGCTGCTGCTGCGTCGTCCGCCGGGCCGCGAGGCCTACCCCGGCGACGTCTTCTACCTCCACTCCCGGCTGCTGGAGCGCTGCGCGAAGCTCTCCGACGACCTGGGTGCCGGCTCGATGACCGGCCTGCCGCTGGTCGAGACCAAGGGCAACGACGTGTCGGCGTACATCCCGACCAACGTCATCTCGATCACCGACGGGCAGATCTTCCTCGAGACGGGTCTGTTCAACTCCGGCGTCCGCCCGGCCATCAACGTCGGCATCTCGGTCTCCCGCGTCGGTGGCTCGGCGCAGATCAAGGCGATGAAGTCGGTTGCCGGCCGGCTGCGGCTGGACCTCGCCCAGTACCGCGAGCTCGAGGCCTTCGCCTCGTTCTCCTCCGACCTCGACGCCTCCAGCCGGGCCACGCTCGAGCGCGGCCAGCGCCTGGTGGAGCTGCTCAAGCAGGGCCAGTACCAGCCCTACCCGGTCGAACGCGAGGTCGTCTCCATCTGGCTGGGCACCACCGGCAAGCTGGACAAGGTGCCGGTGCCCGAGGTCCGCCGCTTCGAGCGCGAGTTCCTCGACCACGTCGCCCGCAACCACGGCGGCGTCTTCGACGGGATCCGGCAGACCAAGGCCCTCGGCGACGACGCGGTCTCCGGCCTGGAGCGGGCGGTCGAGGAGTTCTACGGCCAGTTCCAGACCTCCGAGGGCGAGACGCTGCGGATCCACGAGGACGAGGCCGAGGCCATGGACGCGTCCGAGCGCGGCCAGGAGCGCGTCCAGGTCAAGCGGAGCGCCTGACCGTGGCCAGCAACCTCCGCGCGCTGCGGCGCCGCATCCGCTCCACGAAGTCGACGAAGAAGATCTTCTCGGCCCAGGAGCTGATCGCCGGTGCCCGCATCGTGCGCGCGCAGGCCCGGGTGGAGGCCTCCAAGCCCTACGCCCGCGAGATCACCCGGGTGCTGTCCGCCCTGGCGTCCTCGGCCTCGCTGGACCACCCGCTGCTGACCGAGCGGCAGGGCGCGCGCCGGGCGGCGGTGCTCGTCATCACCTCCGACCGGGGCTTCGCGGGCTCCTACAACGTCAACGTGCTGCGCCGCACGGAGGAGCTGCTCTCGCTGCTCCGCCAGGAGGGCAAGGAGCCGGTCCTCTACGTGGTGGGCCGGAAGGGGGAGACCTACTACTCCTTCCGCAACCGCCCGGTGGCCGAGACCTTCACCGGGTTCTCGGAGCAGCCGCACTACACCGACGCGCAGCAGGTGGGGGAGCAGCTCATCGACGCCTTCACCGCCGGTGAGGACGACGACGAGAGCGGTGCCGGCGCCGACGGCGTCCTCGGCGTGGACGAGCTGCACATCGTCTACACCGAGTTCCGGTCGCTGCTCGCGCAGATCCCGGTCGCCAAGCGGATGGCCCCGCTGGAGGTCGAGGAGGTCGAGGAGTTCGACTACGAGCGGGAGGACCGGGAGAGCGGCGTCACGACCGGCGACTCCGGCGTCCCCACGTCGTACGAGTTCGAGCCCTCGCCCGACGCCCTCCTCGACGCCCTGCTGCCGAAGTACGTGACGACGCGGATCTTCGCGGCGATGCTGGAGTCGGCGGCGTCGGAGTCGGCGTCCCGGCGGCGGGCCATGAAATCGGCGTCGGACAACGCCGAGGAGCTGGCGAAGAACCTCTCGCGGCAGGCCAACCAGGCCCGCCAGGCCGAGATCACCCAGGAGATCAGTGAGATCGTCGGCGGTGCGGACGCGCTGGTGTCCGCGGGCGCCGACGACTGACCCCATCCCGGCCGCTCCCGCGGCAGGGACACCGAAGACGCGGATCCACCGAGCCCGAGGGCAGGAGAGCAGTACAGATGACCGTCACCGAGGACCGTCCGACCACCCAGACGACCGGCCGCGTCGTCCGGGTCACCGGCCCGGTCGTCGACGTCGAGTTCCCGCGCGACGCGATGCCCGACCTGTTCAACGCCCTGCAGGTGGAGGTCACCCTCGCCGACCTGGGCAAGACGCTGACCCTCGAGGTCGCCCAGCACCTCGGCGACAACGTGGTCCGCACCATCTCCATGCAGCCGACCGACGGCCTGGTGCGCGGCGCCGAGGTCCGGGACACCGGCTCCGCCATCTCGGTGCCCGTCGGCGACGTGACCACCGGCCACGTCTGGAACGCCCTGGGCCAGTGCCTGGACACCCCCGGCTACGGCAGCGACGCGCCGCGCTGGGAGATCCACCGGCACGCGCCGCGGTTCGACCAGCTCGAGGGCCGGACCGAGATGCTGGAGACCGGCATCAAGGTCATCGACCTGCTGACCCCCTACGTGGCCGGCGGGAAGATCGGCCTGTTCGGCGGTGCCGGCGTGGGCAAGACGGTGCTCATCCAGGAGATGATCCGCCGCGTCGCCCAGGAGTTCGGTGGTGTCTCGGTGTTCGCCGGCGTCGGCGAGCGCACCCGCGAGGGCAACGACCTCATCACCGAGATGACCGAGTCCGGCGTCATCGAGTCCACCGCGCTGGTGTTCGGCCAGATGGACGAGCCGCCGGGCACCCGCCTGCGGGTCGCGCTGTCGGCGCTGACGATGGCGGAGTACTTCCGCGACGAGCAGAACCAGGACGTGCTGCTCTTCATCGACAACATCTTCCGGTTCACCCAGGCGGGGTCCGAGGTCTCCACGCTGCTGGGCCGCATGCCGTCGGCCGTGGGCTACCAGCCGACCCTCGCCGACGAGATGGGCGAGCTGCAGGAGCGGATCACCTCGACCCGCGGCCACTCGATCACCTCGATGCAGGCGATCTACGTGCCCGCCGACGACATCACCGACCCGGCGCCGCACACCACCTTCGCCCACCTCGACGCGACGACCGTGCTCAGCCGGCCGATCTCGGAAAAGGGCATCTACCCGGCCGTGGACCCGCTGGACTCCACCAGCCGGATCCTGGACCCGCAGTACATCGGGCAGGAGCACTACGCGATCGCCCAGACGGTGAAGCAGGTGCTGCAGCGCTACCAGGAGCTGCAGGACATCATCGCCATCCTCGGCATCGACGAGCTCTCCGAGGAGGACAAGGTCACGGTCAACCGGGCCCGGCGCGTCGAGCGCTTCCTGTCGCAGAACATGTTCGTCGCCGAGGCCTTCACCGGGCAGCCGGGCTCGTTCGTGCCGCGCTCGGAGACGCTGCAGGCGTTCAAGGCGATCACCGACGGCGAGTACGACAACGTGCCGGAGCAGGCCTTCTTCATGTGCGGTGGCCTCGAGGACCTCGAGCGCAACGCCGACAAGCTGAAGCGGGCCTGAAGAAGGACCCCGCTGCCCCTCCCACGCCTCGCACGCTCGGCGCGGGCCCCTGCAGCGGGGCCGTTCCACCACCGGCGAGAACGGCCGGGTCCCGAACGGGACCCGGCCGTTCCGTGTGTCCGGGGCGGGACGCGGGTAGCCCCGCCGCGGCAGCCCGGACGGGGTTCGTGGTCCGGGTCGCCTCAAGGGCTCCTCGCCGCGTGCCGATCTGGTGCGGGGACGCCCGGACCAGCTGGGCGGCGATCGGGAGAGACGACGTGGACGGCAGCACGGGGGTCAGGGCGGACGGCGCCGACTGGAGCTGGCCGCCCTCGGCCGCCGTGCCCTACGTCGGCGGCCGGCAGTTCCACACCGACGAGTGGGCCCCGGCCTCGACCGTCCGCCGTCCGTGGGTGCGCGTGGGCCGCTGGACGCTGCTGTACCGCCGCTGCGCATAGCCCGTCCAGGGCAGGGCCGCGGACGGGCCGCCGTCCGGCGCGGACACGGCGGATAGAGTGTGCCCGACCCGTCGCCGTGTCCCCTCCGGGTGCGGCGACCCGTACCGCCGACCGGTGGACCCCGAGGAGTGTCGTGGCGACCCTGCATGTCGAGTTGGTGGCCGTCGAGCGGATGATCTGGTCCGGCGAGGCCCGCATGGTCGTGGCGCGCACGACCGAGGGCGAGCTCGGCGTCCTGCCCGGGCACGCACCGCTGCTGGGTCAGCTCGCCGAGGGCGGTGTCGTGACCGTGCGTACCGTCGAGGGCGAGGACATGGTCGTCGCGGCCCACGGGGGCTTCTTGTCGGTCACCGACCGCGGCGTCTCCATCCTGGCCGAGACCGCCGAGGTCTCCTCCGAGATCGACGTCGAGCGGGCCCGTGAGGCCCTGCGCCGCGCCGAGGGCGCCGGGGACGACCCCGAGGCCCTGGCCGCCGCCAAGCGCGCCCAGTCGCGGCTGCGCGCCGCGGGTCAGGACGCCTGAGCAGCCACCGACGGCCCGCCTGACCGCCCGGCGCCCCGGATGACGACCGAACTGCTCGTCCTGGCCGCTGTGGTGGTCCTCGTCGGCCTCGTCGTCGCCTTCCTGCTGCGCCGCCGCTTCCTCCTCTCCGGGCTGGGTGCGGTCACCATGTGGCTGCGCCCGGGCGGCTCGGGGCGGTGGTCGGTGGGTGTCGCCTGGTACGGCGGGGACTCGTTGCTCTGGTACCGGGCCCTGTCGCTGTCGGTGCGCCCGCAGCAACGGTTCTGCCGTGCGGAGTTCCGGGTGCAGGGCCGCCGCCGCGCGGGCGCCGCGGACGACGCGCTGCCCGAGGACGTGGTGGTGCTGGCCTGTACCACCGCGGCCGGCCCGCGAGAACTGGCCATGGAGCCCTCCACGGTGACCGGCTTCCTCTCCTGGGTGGAGTCCGCCCCGCCGGTGCGCTGAACGGCCCCCTCCAGGCCACCGCTCCGGGCGTGCGAGCAGCGGGGAGGACGGGTTCTCCTTCAGTCGCCGGCCGGTGTCTCCGCGGCCGCCGACGCCGCCCGCTGGGCGTGGGCGCCGCTGTGCGCGCCCGGCTCCCACAGCACGTCGCCGCCGGGGTTGGCCACCCGGGCGAGGATGAACAGCAGGTCCGAGAGCCGGTTGAGGTAGCGCGCGGTCTCGGCGTTGGTGCGCTCGCCGTCGGCCTCGAGCAGCGCCCAGACGCTGCGCTCGGCCCGGCGGGTGACCACCCGCGCCTGGTGCAGCAGCGCCGCCAGGGGCGTCCCGCCCGGCAGGATGAAGCTGGCCAGCTTGGGCAGCGCCTCGTTGTACGCGTCGCAGGCCGCCTCCAGCCGCTCGGTGTAGGCGGCGGTCACCCGCAGCGGCGGGTACTGCGGATCCGGGACGACCGGCGTGGACAGGTCCGCCCCGACGTCGAACAGGTCGTTCTGCACGCTGCGCAGCAGCTCGGTGAGCTCCGGGGTGGGCGACCCGAGGGCCAGCGCGACACCGAGCACGCTGTTGGCCTCGTCCACGTCGGCGTAGGCCACCAGGCGCGGATCGGTCTTGGTCACCCGGCTCATGTCGCCCAGGTGCGTCTGGCCGGCGTCACCGGTCTTCGTGTAGATGCGGGTCAGCCGGACGCTCATGGTGGCGAGCGTAGAAGAAGGACCCCGCTGCGCCCCACCGTAGGAGGACCCTGTCCTCCTCGCCCCGCGCAGGCTCGGGGTGAGCCTCGGGACGGGGCCGCGCGGCGGGACCCTCAGCGAGGCCACCGTAGGGTGGACCGGTGGAGTGCTTCGAGGTCACCGGCGGCACGGCCCTGACCGGGAGGGTGCGGGTCACCGGCGCCAAGAACAGCGCCCTCAAGCTCATGGCGGCCGCGCTGCTGGCCTCCGGCCGGACGACCATCGACGAGGTCCCCGACATCCTCGACGTGGCGATCATGAGCGAGGTGCTGCGCCGGCTGGGCTGCGAGGTGTCCTACGAGCGGCACGCGCTCGGCGGCGGTGGCCGGCTGGTCGTCGACGTCCCGGACCGGCCGTCCACGGAGACCGACTACGACCTGGTCCGCCGGATGCGTGCCTCGATCAGCGTGCTCGGCCCGCTCGTCGCCCGGTGCGGCTCGGCCAAGGTGGCGCTGCCGGGCGGTGACGCCATCGGCTCGCGCGGGCTGGACATGCACATCTCGGGCCTCGAGCGGCTCGGCGCCACCATCCACAGCGAGCACGGCTTCCTGGTGGCCTCCGCCCCGCGCCTCACGGGCACCTCCATCTGGCTGGACTTCCCGTCGGTCGGGGCCACGGAGAACCTGCTCATGGCCGCGGTGCTCGCCGAGGGCACCACCGTCATCGACAACGCCGCGCGCGAGCCGGAGATCGCCGACATCTGCACGATGCTCACCGCGATGGGGGCGCGGATCGAGGGCGCCGGCACGTCGACGATCACCGTCGAGGGGGTGCCCGCGCTCGAACCGGTCACCTACACGACCGTGCCCGACCGCATCGTCGCCGGCACCTGGGCGATCGGCGCGGTGATGACCCGCGGGGACGTCGTCATCGAGCGGGCCGTCGCCGACCACCTGACCGTCGCGCTCGCCAAGCTCAGCGACGCCGGAGCGCACGTCGAGCCGCTGCCGGACGGGCTGCGGGTCGCCATGGAGGGTCGCCCCCGGTGCGTGGACGTCGTCACGCTGCCCTACCCGGGGTTCCCGACCGACCTGCAGCCGATGGCGGTGGCGCTGGCCGCGGTCTCCACCGGGACGGCGTTGATCACCGAGAACGTGTTCGAGGGCCGGTTCATGTTCGTCAACGAGCTCGTCCGGCTGGGCGCCTCGGTGCGCACCGACGGGCACCACGCCGTCGTCCGGGGCCGGGAGCGGCTCTCCAGCGCGCCGGTGCTGGCCACCGACATCCGCGCCGGCGCGGGCCTGGTGCTGGCCGGGCTGGTCTCCGACGGCGTCACCGAGGTGCAGGACGTGCACCACGTCGACCGCGGCTACCCCGACTTCGTCGAGCAGCTGCGCGGCCTCGGGGCCAAGATCGAGCGGGTCGAGCGGCCCGGCTGAGCCCAGCACGACCACCCGGGCGTGCTCCACACTCGGGAGGGTGCACGAGGAGGGGAGGGGGCGTGCCGCCCCCGCCGGCGCCGGGCTCGACCGGCTGCTGCTCGGTGGCCGTCGCCGGTACACCCGGGCGCAGGTGGCCCAGCTGTCCCGGATGCCGCCGGACGACTTCCGGCGGCTGTGGCACGCCCTGGGCTTCCCCGAGGCCGCCGAGCAGGACGTGGAGTTCACCGACGACGACGTCGCCGCGCTGCACGCCCTGGCGGACCTCGTCGACGCCGGGTTCGTCGCCCCGGGCACGGAGGCGTCGTTCGCCCGCGCGCTGGCGCAGCCCCTGGCGCGGCTGGCCGACTGGCAGACCGCCCTGCTCACCGGTGCCCTCGCCCGGGATCGCGACGGGCGCCCCGACCGGCCCGGGACCACGCCGGGGGACGTGCCGCCCACGGCCGACGGGCTGCTGTCGCTGCTGCGCCACGTGCAGGACCACGTGTGGCGCCGCCACCTGGCCGCCGCGGTCGAGCGGGCGCCGGCCGCACCGGACGGCGGCGAGGAGCGCGAGCTGGCGGTGGGCTTCGCCGACCTGGTCGGCTACACCACCCGCACGCGTGGCATGAGCGGCGCCGAACTGGGCGTCATGGTGGAGGACTTCGAGGCGACCGCGGCCGAGGTGGTGGCCCGCGGCGGCGGACGGGTGGTGAAGACCGTCGGCGACGGGGTGCTGTTCACCGCCGCCGACCCGGCCGCCGCGGCGGAGATCGGCCTGTCGCTGCCCGAGCAGTGGGGGGCCGTGGACCGGCCGCCGCTGCGGGTGGGCCTGGCCCACGGCCAGGTTCTCACCCGGCTCGGGGACGTGTACTCGTCGGTGGTGAACCTGGCCAGCCGGCTGACCACGGTGGCCCGCGCCGGCAGCGTGCTGGTCGACCGGGAGCTGGCCGCCCGGCTGCGGCAGCACCCCCGCTACCGGATCGAGCCGCTGCAGCGCCGCTCGGTGCGCGGGTTCGAGGACCTGCAGCCGTGGCTGGTCAGCCGCCGCGGTCCCGACGGGGACCCGGACGCGGCCGAGCGCCCGCGCTGAACGCCGCTCGGCCCCTCGTGCAGGGGCCCGGGCAGAGCGAGGTCCGGGGGGCACGGCGGTCCTCGTTCAGCCGGGGGAGGGGAAGGACGCCGCCAGCGCGCGGGCGCGGTCGGCGTCCTCCGGGAAGACCAGGACCTCCGCGCGGTGCGCCCCGGTGGAACGCACCGTCGAGCGGATCCCCGCGTCGGAGAGCACGGCCCGCAGCGCCAGCGCCGACTCCCGCCGGGAGAGCGTCGCGACGCGCGTGAGCAGGCCGTCGTCCGCCGGGGGACGACGGCGGGGCTCACTGCGGAAGGCCCACCGCAGGAACAGCGCGAGCCCGGCGACCACGGTGAACGCGATCACCGGGCCCGCCAGGTAGTGGGTGCCGGCCACCGGTGACATGCCTGTCCTCCTCCGTCGCGCCTGCGAGTGTGCCACCGGGTGACACCCGGGAGGGGGCGCTTCTACTGACGGGTAACGCCCCTACACTCCGCGGGCATGCCGTTCCCTTCAACGCCGAAGGAGCGCGACCGCCCCTGGGTCATGCGCACCTACGCCGGCCACTCCTCGCCGGCCGAGTCGAACGCCCTGTACCGGCGCAACCTCGCCAAGGGGCAGACCGGCCTGTCGGTGGCGTTCGACCTGCCCACCCAGACCGGCTACGACCCCGACGACGAGCTCGCGGTGGGCGAGGTCGGCAAGGTCGGCGTGCCGGTCACCCACGTCGGCGACATGCGCGCGCTCTTCGACGGCATCCCGCTCGACGAGATGAACACGTCGATGACGATCAACGCGACGGCGATGTGGCTGCTGGCGCTCTACCAGGCCATCGCCGAGGAGCACGGGCACGACGTCGGCAAGCTCGCCGGGACGACGCAGAACGACATCATCAAGGAGTACCTGTCGCGGGGGACCTACGTGTTCCCGCCCGGGCCCTCGATGCGCCTGATCACCGACATGGTCGCCTACACGGTGACGGCCATGCCGAAGTGGAACCCGATCAACATCTGCAGCTACCACCTGCAGGAGGCGGGGGCCACGCCGGTGCAGGAGATCGCCTACGCCATCTCCACCGCGATCGCCGTCCTCGACTCGGTGCGTGACTCGGGCCAGGTGCCGCAGGAGCGCTTCGGCGAGGTCGTCGCGCGCATCTCCTTCTTCGTCAACGCGGGCGTCCGCTTCGTCGAGGAGATGTGCAAGATGCGCGCCTTCACCCGGCTCTGGGACGAGCTGACGCGGGACCGCTACGGCGTCGAGGACCCCACGCACCGCCGCTTCCGCTACGGCGTCCAGGTCAACTCGCTCGGGCTGACCGAGGCGCAGCCGGAGAACAACGTCCAGCGCATCGTGCTCGAGATGCTGGCCGTCACGCTCTCCAAGGACGCCCGCGCCCGCGCCGTGCAGCTGCCGGCGTGGAACGAGGCGCTCGGCCTGCCCCGCCCGTGGGACCAGCAGTGGTCGCTGCGGATGCAGCAGGTGCTGGCCTACGAGACCGACCTGCTCGAGTACGACGACCTGTTCACCGGCTCGGTCGTCGTCGAGCAGAAGGTGACCGAGCTCGTCGAGGGCGCCCGCGCGGAGATCGCCCGGGTGCAGGAGATGGGCGGTGCGGTCGCCGCCGTGGAGTCCGGCTACATGAAGGGCCGGCTGGTCGCCTCGCTCGCCGAGCGCCGCCGCCGGATGGAGAGCGGCGAGGACGTCGTCGTCGGCGTGAACCGGTTCGAGGGCACCGAGCCCAACCCGCTGCTCGCCGACCTCGACGCGGCGATCCAGGTGATCGACCCGGCCGTGGAGGCCGCGGCCTGCGAGTCCGTGCGGACGTGGCGGGCCGAGCGCGACCCGGAGCCGGTGCAGAAGGCGCTCGAGCGGCTGCGCCGGGCCGCCGGCACCGACGAGAACCTGATGGACGCCACCCTGGAGTGCGCCCGCGCCGGCGTGACGACGGGGGAGTGGGCCGGCGTGCTGCGCGAGGTCTTCGGCGAGTACCGGGCACCCACCGGGGTCGCCGCGGCCGCCGGTGGCGGTGAGGCCGACCGGACCCTGGCCCACGTCCGCGAGCGGGTGCGCGCCACGGGCGAGGAGCTGGGCGGGCGGCTGCGCTTCCTGGTCGGCAAGCCCGGCCTCGACGGGCACTCCAACGGCGCCGAGCAGATCGCCGTCCGCGCCCGTGACGCCGGCTTCGAGGTCGTCTACCAGGGCATCCGGCTGACCCCGGCGCAGATCGTCAGCGCCGCGGTCGAGGAGGACGTGCACGTCGTCGGCCTGTCCGTGCTGTCCGGCTCGCACCTGCAGGTGGTGCCGGCCGTGCTGCGCGGGCTGCGCGAGGCCGGCCTGGACGACGTCCCCGTGGTCGTCGGCGGCATCGTGCCCGACAGCGACGCCCGCCGGTTGCGGGAGCAGGGCGTGGCCCGCGTCTTCACGCCCAAGGACTTCGGGCTGACCGACATCATGGGCCAGATCGTCGACGTGGTCCGCGAGGCCAACGGCCTCGACGACCGGGTCCCCGCCGCCCGCTAGACCGTCACGACGACGCCCTCGGTGGCGCTGCGCCGGGCGGCGTCTAGCACCGTGGCGGTGGCGACGGCGTCCCGCGGGTCGACCGGCACCGGCCCCTCACGACGGACGGCGGCGGCGAAGGCCGGGTAGAAGGTGTCCCAGCGCCCGCGCTCGGTCGGCACCACCACGCCCTCGTCGCCGCGGCCCAGCCGGCCCCAGCGCTCCCGCGGCTCGGCGCCCCAGCGCTCGCCCAGCGTGGCCGGTGTCTGCCCGGCCAGCAGCGCGGCCTCCTGCCCGTCCATCGGCCCGCCGACGACGTAGGCACCCTCGGTGCCGGCCACCCGGAAGCGGTCGCCGGGTGCGCCCTGGCTCCAGCTGCCCCACAGGTGCGAGCGGGCGCCGTCGGCGTGGGTGAGCGCGACGAAGACGTCGTCGTCCAGCCCGCTCTCGCGCAGCTGCCACTCGGCGTAGACGCTCGTCACCGGGCCGAGCAGCACGAGGGCCTGGTCGACCAGGTGGCTGCCGAAGTCCAGCAGCGTGCCGCCGCCCGCGGCCGGCGGGCCGGGCTCGGGGTCGAACCGCTCGAACCGCGACTCGAACCGGGTGACCCTGCCCAGCCGGCCGGCGTCGGCCAGCGCGCGGACGGTGCGGAAGTCGGAGTCCCAGCGGCGGTTCTGGTACGGCGCGAGCGGCAGCCGGCGGGCGGCGGCGAGCTGCACCGTCTCGTACGCGGCCGCGGCGTCCAGCGCGAACGGCTTGTCGCACACCACGGCGAGGCCCAGGCGGAGGGCCTGCTCGGTCAGCGGCGTGTGCGTGTCGGCCGGGGTGGAGATCGCCACGGCCTCGGCCCCGGCGTCGGCCAGCTCCTCGAGGGAGCCGAAGGTGCGCAGGCCGGGGTGCTCGACAGCCACCCGGGCGCGCCGCTCCGTCGAGGTGGTGACCACGCCGAGGAGGTCGACCTCCGGTGCGGCGGCCAGCAGGGGGGCGTGGAAGTACCGGCCGCCGAAGCCGTACCCGACCAGTCCGAAGCGCACGGGGTCCATGCCGCGATCATGCCCTGCCCGCGTCACCGCACTCGGGGCCCGAAGCGCACGTCGACGCCCGGGGAGAACAGCACGCTGTCGGGCGCGCCGCGGACACCGGGCAGCCCGGCGGCCGCCAGCAGGTCCTGCTCGCACGCGACGAGGTCGGCGGCGTGCAGCGGCCAGGCCGGGTGCTCGTTGGGCCAGTACGCCAGGCGGCCGGACGCCGTCTGGTGCAGCCCCCACCGGCCGGTCAGGAAGGCGGCCAGGGGAGGGGGGTCCGTGAGTCGGGCGCCCACCCGGACGACGACCCGCCCACCCGCGCCGCGCGGGCCGGGCCAGCGCCGGCGGGACGTGTAGGTGACCAGGTCGCCGTCGCGCCGCACCCGCATCCGCGCCCAGCAGTAGGGCAGCCCCGCGACCCAGCGGGCGACCAGGACCGGCAGCAGCCGGTCGGCGTCCAGCGACCGGAACACCACGCCGCGCCGTCCCCGGTCGTCGACCGAGTACAGCCGGACGTTGGTCTCGGCGAAGGACCCCGCCCACGGCAGGCCCGGCGCACCGAGCAGACCGATCCGGCGCATCCGGAACGGGACCAGCCCGACGTACGTGGCGCCGTCCAGCACGTCGGGCCGGGCGCCCGGGGGCAGCAGCGGCGCGACCACCGCCGGGTCCACCGCCCAGTGCAGGAAGGCGACGTCGCGCCAGCCCTGCGTGAACACGGTGCGCCCGGCCGGCCGGGGCGCCGTCCCGGTGACGGGCTCGGGTTCCACACCCCGAGCCTGCCAGCCCGTTGCCACCCGTCGCTCTGCGTGGTGTGGTCGGCCCATGACTGCACAGGGCGCACCCCGGGTCGAGCGGGACGGCGACGTCGTCACCCTCACGATGTGCCGGCCGGCCAAGCGCAACGCACTGTCCCGCGACCACCTGACCCAGCTGCTGGCCGCGGTCACGGAGGTGGGGGAGAGCGACGCCGCCGGGCTCGTCATCGCCGCGGAGGGGCCGGTGTTCAGCGCCGGTCACGACTTCGCCGACGTCGCCGGCCGGCCGGTGACCGAGGTGCGCAGCCTGCTGCAGCTGTGCACCGAGCTGATGGAGACCCTGCACGACGTCCCGCAGGTGGTGCTGGCCCGGGTGCACGCCCTGGCGACCGCGGCCGGCTGCCAGCTGGTGGCCTCCTGCGACCTGGCCGTCGCCGCCGAGTCGGCCGGCTTCGCCGCCCCGGGCGGCAAGGGCGGCTGGTTCTGCCACACCCCGATGGTGGCCATCGCCCGCGACATCGGCCGCAAGCGGGCCATGGAGCTGGCCCTGACCGGTGACGTCATCGACGCCGCGACCGCGCTGGACTGGGGCCTGGTCAACCGGGTGGTGCCCGACGCCGAGCTCGACGACGCGGTCGCCGACCTCATGGGCCGGGCCACCCGCGGCTCCCGGGCGAGCAAGGCCTGGGGCAAGCAGACGATGCACGCCCAGCTCGGCCGGCCGGAGCGGGACGCCTACACGACCGCGGTCGAGGTCATGGCCGCGGCCAGCCAGCTGCCGGGGGCGGTCGAGGGCATGTCGGCGTTCCTGGAGAAGCGTCGTCCGGTCTGGACCGACTGAGGAAGGACCCGGTCCTCTCGGCCGCCGTCCGGGTGAGAGTGCACACACGCGGGACGAGTGGGCGCCGGGACGGCCTTGTCCCTGCGTGCACAACGTGTGGGGGCTGACGCGACGACGCGCCCTGGACTTCGGCCGGATGACGACCGCCGGCTGTTGACGCCACGCCGCGCCCGTCGTCCCCCTCGTACCGAACCCCGGAAGGCACCTCCGTGCTCGCTCGTCTCCGCCGCGTCCCGTTCGCGGCGCAGGTCCTCCTCGCCCTCGTGCTGGGCGTCGCCCTCGGGCTCGTCGCCCGGGACATGGGTCCCGTCGCCGACAGCACCCCGAACTGGCTGACCAGCACGCTCCAGACCGTCGGCAGCACCTTCGTCACGCTGCTGAAGGTCCTCGTCCCGCCGCTGATCGTCACCGCCGTGATCGTCAGCATCGCCAACCTGCGGCAGGTCTCCAACGCCGCCCGGCTGGCCGGGCAGACCCTCCTGTGGTTCGCGATCACCGCGCTCATCGCGGTCTCCCTCGGCATCGGCCTGGGCCTGCTCACCCAGCCGGGCCGCAACAGCTCGGTCGACGCCGCCGCCCAGGCCGCGCCCGAGACCACCGGGTCCTGGTGGGACTTCCTCACCGGGCTGGTGCCCGCCAACATCCTCGGTCTGCAGTCCTCGGCCGAGGGCGGCCTGTCGTTCAACGTGCTCCAGCTGATCGTGCTGGCCGTGGCGATCGGCGTCGCCGCGCTCAAGGTCGGCGAGCCCGCCGAGCCGTTCCTGGCGCTGACCCGCTCCGCGCTGGCGATCGTCCAGAAGCTGCTGTGGTGGGTCATCCTGCTGGCCCCGATCGGCACCGTCGGCCTGATCGGCAACGCGGTCGCCAGCTACGGCTGGGAGTCCCTCGGCTCGCTCGGCGTCTTCGCCGGTGCTGTCTACGCGGGCCTCGCCCTCGTGCTCTTCGTCGTCTACCCGGTGCTGCTGAAGCTGCACGGCCTCTCGCCGCTGCGGTGGTTCGCCGGGGCCTGGCCGGCCATCCAGCTGGCCTTCGTCTCCCGCTCCTCGATCGGCACCCTGCCGGTGACCGAGCGGGTGACCGAGCAGGACCTGGGGGTGCCGCGGTCCTACGCCTCCTTCGCCGTCCCGCTGGGCGCGACGACGAAGATGGACGGCTGCGCGGCCATCTACCCGGCGCTGGCGGCGATCTTCGTGGCGCAGTTCTTCGGCGTGGACCTCGGTCTCACCGACTACCTGCTCATCGCGCTGGTGTCCGTGGTCGGCTCGGCGGCCACCGCGGGCGTCACCGGCGCGGTGGTCATGCTGACGCTGACCCTCTCCACCCTCGGCCTGCCGCTCGCCGGCGTCGGCCTGCTCCTCGCGATCGACCCGATCCTGGACATGGGCCGCACCGCGGTGAACGTCGCCGGCCAGGCGCTGGTGCCGACGATCGTGGCCAAGCGCGAGGGCATCCTCGACGTGGCTCGCTTCCGGTCGGGCCGCCCGGCCGAGCCGCTCGCGGCCGTCGAGGAGACCGGCGGGGTGGACGCCGACCTGCGTCAGCCCGCCACCGTGTAGCCGGGCACCCGCATCTGCCGGCCCGGTCCTCCGCATGGGGGCCGGGCCGGCGGCGTCTCAGCTGCCGAGCTCGGCGCAGCCGGTCTCGTGCGGCAGCAGCGGGCGCAGGGTCAGCAGCCACCGGCTGCCGTCGCCGGCGACCCACGGCGTCAGGGTGGTCGCCGACGCCGCCGCGGCCAGGACCGCACCGGCGTCGTCCCCGCGGGCGACGACGCAGGACAGGCCCAGCCCGCCGGGCAGCGGCTCACCGGGCAGCGGCGGGCCGGGCCAGGCGGCCTCCGGCTGCTCCAGCGCGGGGTCGGCGGGCGGCGTCCACGGCGTGACGACGGCGGCCACCGCCTCGGCCTCGTAGGGCTCCGGGCCGGTGGCGCCCAGCGGCTCGGGCGAGGTCAGCACGCCCAGCAGACCCAGCAGCTCCCCGCGCGCGGCCTGCTGCTCGGGGGTGAGCCCGCTGTCCCCGGGCAGCTCGAACAGCGCCTCGACCTCGCGGACCGCCGTCCCCTCGTCGGTGACGAGGGTGAACCGGGTGGCCGGGGCGTCGGCGACCGGCGGGCTGCCCAGGTCCCCGCTGCCGGTCACGCCGGCGGCGACGGCGCGGTCGACGACGGCCTGCACGCCGTCGGCGTCCAGCCGCCACACCTGCAGCGGCGGCAGCGCCGGCGGCGGGTAGATCTCGATCTGCGCGCCCGGAGCGACGACCCGGCCGTCGCCGTAGACGGTGACCAGCGGCAGCCGGGCGGCCTGCGCCTCGGGCGTGGTGAAGCCGCCGACGTGCTCGACCTCCAGCACCAGCCGGCCGGGTCCGGCCGGGACCGGCGTCGGCCGGGTGGCGGCGTCGCCACCGGAGCCGGCGCACCCGGCCGCCAGCACGAGCAGGGCCAGGACGGCGGGCAGCGGGGCGCGTCTCACGCGGCCAGGATGCCGTGCCGCGGCGGAGGCACCCGTGGCTCCCGGCCGGTCGTTGCCGGTTCGGTACCGTCGGACCCCGTGCGCCTGGTCATCGCCCGCTGCTCGGTCGACTACGTGGGGCGGCTGACCGCCCACCTGCCCATGGCGTCGCGGCTGCTGCTGGTCAAGGCCGACGGGTCGGTGTCCGTGCACGCCGACGACCGCGCCTACAAGCCGCTGAACTGGATGACCCCGCCGTGCTCGTTCCGCGACGAGCTGGTCGACGGCTCCGGCACCTGGACGGTCACCAACAAGGCCGGCGAGCAGCTGATCATCACCATCGAGTCGGTGGAGCACGACAGCTCCCACGAGCTCGGCGTCGACCCGGGCCTGCAGAAGGACGGCGTCGAGGCCGAGCTGCAGCGGCTGCTGGCGCTGCACGTGGAGACCTTCGGGACCGGCTGGTCGCTGGTCCGGCGCGAGTACCCGACGGCCATCGGCCCGGTGGACCTGCTGTGCCGCGACGCCGCTGGCGGCACCGTCGCGGTCGAGGTCAAGCGGCGCGGCGAGATCGACGGCGTCGAGCAGCTCACCCGCTACCTCGAGCTGCTCAACCGCGACCCGCTGCTGGCGCCGGTGCGCGGGGTGTTCGCCGCCCAGGAGATCAAGCCCCAGGCGCGGGTGCTGGCCGGCGACCGCGGCATCGAATGCCTGACCGTCGACTACGCCGTCCTCAAGGGCACCGACGACCCCTCGCAGCGGCTGTTCTGAGCGTTACCGGTCGGTAGCCCGGCCTTCGCGGGCTCGTCCGCGGGTGCGAGACTCCCCCCGATCGCGGACGGGGCGCCCGGGGCCGGGTGCCGGCGCAGAGGAGATGGCAGCGTGGCCAGAGAACTGACCGAGGTCGGCGTGGTGGGGCTGGGCACGATGGGCGCCGGCATCACCGAGGTGCTCGCCCGGGCGGGCCTGTCGGTGACCGCCGTGGACGTCGACGAGGCAGCCGTGGCCCGCGGGCGGGAGCACCTCGAGCACTCCACCGGCCGGGCGGTCCAGCGCGGCAAGCTCGACTCCGCCGACCGCGACGCCATCCTCGGGCGCATCCGGCTCAGCACGTCGCTGGAGGACCTCGCCCAGGCCGAGCTGGTCGTGGAGGCCGTGCCCGAGCGGCTGGAGCTCAAGCGCGAGATCTTCGCCGCGCTGGACAAGATCTGCCCGCCGGACACCATCCTGGCCACGAACACCTCGAGCCTGTCGGTCACCGAGATCTCGGTGGCGACCGGGCGGCCGGGCAAGGTCATCGGGATGCACTTCTTCAACCCGGCGCCGGTCATGAAGCTGGTCGAGGTGGTGCGGACCGTCGTCACCGAGCCGTCGGTGGTCGAGGACGTCGAGGCGCTGGCCGCCCGGCTGGGCAAGGTCGACGTCACCATCGGCGACAAGGCCGGCTTCATCGCCAACGCGCTGCTGTTCGGCTACCTCAACCACGCGGTCTCGATGTACGAGAACCGCTACGCCAGCCGCGAGGACATCGACGCGGCGATGCGGCTGGGCTGCGGCCTGCCGATGGGCCCGCTGGCGCTCATGGACCTCATCGGCATCGACACGGCCTACGAGATCCTCGAGACGATGTACCGCCAGTCGCGCGACCGGCTGCACGCGCCCAGCCCGGTCATCAAGCAGATGATGACCGCGGGCCTGCTCGGCCGGAAGTCCGGCTGCGGCTTCTACACCTACGCCGAGCGGGACTCCGCCGAGGTCGTCCCCGACGCCCGGACCCCGGCCGAGGGCAGGGCCGCCGAAGGCGCCCGCGAGGTGTCCACGGTCGGCGTCGTCGGCTCCGGGACCATGGCCACCGGCATCGTCGAGGTGGTCGCCAAGGGCGGCTACGACGTCCGCTTCGTGGCCCGCTCGCCGGAGAAGGTCGAGGCGGTGCACCGGGAACTGGCGAGGTCGCTGGAGAAGCAGGTGCAGCGCGGCCGGCTCGACGAGGCCACCCGCGACGAGGTGCTCGCCCGGGTCAGCGGGACGACGGTCCTCGACGAGCTCGCCGACCGCGACCTGGTCATCGAGGCCGTGGTCGAGTCGCTGCCGGTCAAGGAGGCGCTGTTCGCCAACCTCGGCGAGATCGCCAGGCCCGGTGCGGTGCTGGCCACCACGACCTCCAGCCTGCCGGTCATCGAGTGCGCGAAGGCCAGCGGCCGGCCCGAGGACGTCGTCGGCATGCACTTCTTCAACCCCGCGCAGGTGATGAAGCTGGTCGAGGTCGTCTCGACGATCTCCACCGCGCCCGACGTGGCGGCGACCGCGCACGCGGTGTCCCAGCGCCTGGGCAAGCACGCGGTCTCCTGCACCGACCGGGCGGGGTTCATCGTCAACGCGCTGCTGTTCCCGTACCTCAACGACGCGGTGAGGATGCTCGAGGCGCACTACGCGACCGCCGATGACATCGACGCCGCCATGAAGGTCGGCTGCGGCTACCCGATGGGTCCGTTCGAGCTGCTGGACGTCGTCGGCCTGGACGTGTCGCTGGCCATCGAGCGGGAGCTCTACACGGAGTTCCGCGAGCCCGGCTTCGCGCCCGCCCCGCTGCTCGAGCACCTCGTCACCGCCGGGTACCTGGGCCGCAAGACCGGCCGCGGGTTCCGGGACCACGCGCGCCGCTGAGCCGGTGCCCCGCCGGAGTGGACGGAAGGGGTCGCGGCCTGCGGGCCGGGACCCGTTCCGCCGTCCCGAGGCGGTGGAGGAGGCCTCCGACGGCGACTGGGTGGTGCGCCGGCTCACCGGCGCCGCCAGCGGCAAGACCTACCGCTGCCCGGGCTGCGACCAGGAGATCCGCCCCGGGACGCCGCACCTGGTGACCTGGCCGGCCTATCCGCGCGACTCCGACCTGGACGCCTGGGACACCGAGTCGGCCGCTGACCGGCGCCGGCACTGGCACGCGCCGTGCTGGGAGTCCCGGGGCCACCGCCGCTGAGCGACGTCCCGGCGGCTTCCGCGGAAACTGCCGCCCGAGGTCCGGCGGTCTCCGCGGAGACCGCCGGGCTCAACGGGTGAGCACCGCCGTCGCCACCACGTTGTCGAGGTAGCTGCGCGCGGCGCGGTCGAACTCGCCGCCGCAGGTCACCAGCCGCAGCTCCGCCCGCGGGGTGGGTCCGTAGACCGCCTCGGTCGGGAAGTCGCTCTTCGGGTACCGGCCGACCCCGGTGACCGCGAAGCGCACCGTCGTCCCGTCCGCGCGGTCGACGAGCACCTCGTCGCCGGGGGCGAGCTCGCGGAGGCGGGCGAAGACCGCCGGCCCGTCGACCGAGTCGACGTGCCCGGCCACCACCGCGGGACCGACGTCGCCCGGAACGGCGCTGCCGGCGAACCAGCCGGCCCGGGCAGAGTCGTCCGGGGGCACCAGGGCGCCGGCGGCGTCGGTGCCCAGCCGCAGCAGCTCGCTGTCCACCCCAAGGGCCGGCACGCGCACGCGCACCGGCGCCGCCGCCGTCCGCTCCGTGCCCCGCTCGGCGACCACCGGCGCGGTGGCGGAGATCCCGGCGGCGGCCGGCGCCGGGGCACCGGAGGACGGCAGCGCGACGGCGCCGGTGGCCACGACCGCCAGCGCGAGCAGCCAGCGGACCAGCGGCGGCACCCGCCGCCGCGGGCTCCGGTGGCGACCCACGGGCGGGACCTCAGGACCGGGTGGCGTGCCGCGCGGCACCGCGCCGCGACCACCGGACCAGCAGCAGACCGGTCAGCGCGGTGAGCCCGACGACGCCGCCGACGACGGCCGGCTCCGGTGCCCCGGCCGCGGTGCCGCCCGCCCCGGTCTCGACGCCGCCGGTCGGGACCACTCCGGCACCGGCCGCGTCCAGGACGGTGCGCACGGTCAGCCCGCCCTCGGGCCGGTCCAGGACGAACGCGCTGTAGACCGAGCCCGCGGCCAGGTCGAGCGGGAGCTCGGTCGGCTCGCCGTCCACGGTCACCTGCAGCTGCCCGGCGCCGCCGGGCACGGGGGTGTACGCGCCCGCCTCGGCGAAGGCCAGGCCGGTGGCGAGGTCGGTCCCGCCGGCGGAGGCGTCCAGCACCGGCGCGTTGGCCGCGGCGGACACCACGCGCACCCGGGCCCGACCCGCCGGCGGGGGCGCGAGGTCGTCCTCGAGCACTTCCAGGCCCAGGTCGGCGAAGCGGCCCACCCCGGCGACGGTCCGGGCGCTGTCGCTGCCGACCTGCACGGTGGTGGAGAGGACCGGCGGGGTGGCCGGGTCCGCCCCGGCCTCGCGCATGCTCACCGTGTAGACGCCCTCGGGCACGTCCTGGTAGTCCGAGATGGTCCCGTAGCCGACGCCGGGCACCGTGAGCAGCGCCGTCCCGTCACCGGGATCGGCGACCGAGTCGACGTACACGTCCACCGCCGGGGTGTCCGGGGACAGGTGGGCCAGCCGCAGCAGCCCGGTCTCGGCGGCGCCGGCCCCGATGGGGGTCACGAGCACCGTCCCGGCGGTCAGCGCGGTGACGGCCAGCACGCGGGTCCAACGGGCCACGGTTCCTCCAGCGGGTCTGGAAAGGGCCGGTCCCCGGCCCTGACCCCCATTCGCGCACCCTTCGCGACTCCTGTCCAACCGAGCGTCACGGGGAGACCTCGGCGACCAGCGCGTCGGGGTCGGACGCGTAGCGGTAGGACAGCAGGACGCCGTCCGCGGTGACCTCGACGCGGTCGGGGGCGAACGGCGGCAGCTGCGCCTCCAGCCAGGCCTGCAGCGGCTCGGTCGCGGGCTGCCCGGTCCCGACCGGCGCACTGCCCACGGCAGCGAGCAGCACGCTGCGGGCGGGCCCCTCGGCCTCGTCGGTCCGCGGGAAGACGGCGATCCCGAGGCCCTCGCGGGCGGTGAGCACCGCCAGCAGGGACAGCAGCCGCATGTCGACGTCGGCCGACCGCAGCACCGCGGCGGCCGCCTCGGGGGCGCGCGTGGTGGGGTTGGCCAGCACCGCCGCGGCCAGCGCCTGCCGGCGGTCCAGCTGCTCGGGCGTCGTCCGGCCGGGGGAGGGGTCGACCACGGTGAGCCGGCCGAAGCGGGCGACGCCCCGGCCGCCCGCCTGCGGCTCGGCGTCGGTGACGGTCAGGACCAGGTCGCCGGGTCCGGTCGGCTCCTCGCTGCCCACCAGGTCGCCAGGGGCGCCGGCGGTGAGCAGGTCCCCACGGACGTCGTCCTCCGGGCGCAGCCGCGCGCGGTCGGGCAGCTCGCGACCGGCCCACTCCAGCAGGGCGGCGGCGTCCGGGGAGGGTGCCGCCCCGCCGGTGGGAGCGGTCCCGGGGGCAGCGGTCGACCGGTCCGCCCGGTCCCCGCCGAGGACGAGGGCGACGACGGCCGCGGCGAGCACCGCCACGAGCGGGACCGCGACGACGACCGTACCGTGCCGGCCGTGCAGGAGGGCGGCGAGCCGTGCGCCGGGGCGGGAGCGGTGCCGGGCACGGCGGGTGGGCACTCCGCCTCCTCGCCGGCGTCCGTGGACGGGCTCGCCCGCGGGACGCCGGTGTCCCGCGGGCGGCGGTGCGCTGCCCCGCTACCGGGGGAGGGCGACCGGGTTCAGCGCCGGCCGGGCGTGACCGGCCGGCTGCCGGTGTCGGCGTCCTCGGGTCGGACCGCCGGCTGCACCAGCGTCGGGGGGTCGACCCGGGACGGCGTCGTGGCGGCCGTGCTGCCGGTCGGGACCGGGCGCAGCTGCTGGGTCGTCTGCGGGTCCGGCGTCGCCTGCTGCGGCATGGCGTCGGTCGCGGGGGTCACGGCCGGTTGCGTCGGCGGGGCCGGCGGTCGGGTGGGCTGCCGGGCCGCGGCTGCCTCACCGTTGCCCGACGGCGGCTCGACCGGGCGCTGCGCCGGCTGCGGAGCGGTGGTCGGGCGCACCACCGGCTGCTCGGTGGTCACCGGGCCGACCGGTGCCTGACGGGACTGCTCGTCACGGGCGGGCTCGGACTGGGCCTGCGGTGAGCGCGGGGTGGGCTGCGGGCGGAGCGGCGCCGGCGCGGGGGGCCGGGGGCCGGCCTGCGCCTCGGGCCGGCGGTCGCCGAGGTCGGGCAGCCGCTCGAGCAGCCGGCGGGCCTCGACCAGCCGGCCGGCGAGCTCGTCGCGCACGGCGCGGATGGCGGCCGCGGCGGCCTCGGCGTCGGTGACCAGCTGGGTGGCGTGCTTCTCGGCCGCGGCGACCCGCTGCCGGGCGGCCTCCGCCGAGGAGCGGTCGCGCTCCTCCTCCAGCCGCGCGGCCTCCTGCCGGCGCGCCCGCTGGGCGATCTCGAAGTCCTCCTCGACCTTCGCCCGCCGGGCCTGCGACTCGGCGTCGAGCCGGGCGACCTTCTCCTGGGCCTTGGCGACCAGCTCGTCGGCGCGGATCTGCGCCTTGCTGGCGATCTGCTCGGCGTTCTGCCGGGCCTCGGCGATCATCCGGTCGACCTCGGCCTGGCCGGCAGCGTGCCGCTCGTGCATCGCCCGTTCCTCGGCCGCGGTGTGCTCCCGCAGCGCCTGGGCCTCCTGCTCGGCGGAGCGGCGGATCTCCGCGGCCTCCTCCTCGGCCAGCCGCAGCATGTGCTGGATGCGCTCGCTGAGGTTTTCGAAGGTGGTCGGCCCGGAGGACGCAGCCTTGCGTCGGAGCTGGTCGATCTCCCCGTGCAGCGCCGAGAGCTGGCCGGCGAGGTCGGCCGAGCGGCTCATCGCCGCGTCGCGGTCGGCCAGGGCGACCTGGATGTCGGCCTCGAGGCGCTCGATCGTCTCGGCCACCTGGTGCCGGTCGTAGCCCCGGAGCACCACGTCGAACGAGTGCTGGGCCTCGCGCATCGGCAGCATGTCGCGGCGGGGATCGGTCATGCGGTCATCCTCGCAGAGTCGGCGGGGCGGCCCGGCGTGTCGCCGGGCGTTCCCTGCAGGGTGCCAGCACGGCACGGGGCCGCGCCACGTGCCGGCACCCTGCGGGGTCCTGCCGCCGGCTCGATGAGGTCTGGAGCGGCCACCCTCCAGGGGCCCGCCGGCCCCGTCCCGGGTCCCGCCCCGAGCCTGCGAGGGGTGGGCAGGACGGGGTCCTTCGACGAGGCGTGGGGAGGAGGGAGGGTGGTCCGTCTTCAGACGCCCCGGAACCGGTTGATCGCGGACAGGTGCCTCTCGCGCTTCTCGGCGTCCTTGACGCCCAGGCCCTCCTCGGGGGCGAGGGTCAGCACGCCGACCTTGCCCTGGTGGCAGTTGTTCTTCACGTCGCAGGCGGCCTGGCCGACCTCGTCCATCGGGTAGACCTTCGACAGGGTGGGGTGGATGAGGCCGCGGTCGATGAGCCGGTTGGCCTCCCACGCCTCCTTGTAGTTGGCGAAGTGCGACCCGACGATCCGCTTGAGGTTCATCCACAGGTATCGGTTGTCGTAGGAGTGCAGGTACCCGCTGGTCGAGGCGCAGGTGACGATCGTGCCGCCCTTCTTGGCGACGTAGACGCTGGCGCCGAAGGTCTCCCGGCCGGGGTGCTCGAAGACGATGTCGACGTCGTCGCCGCCGGTCAGCTCCCGGATCCGCTTGCCGAAGCGCTGCCACTCCTTCGGGTCCTGGGTGTCCTCGTCCTTCCAGAACCGGTAGCCCTCGGCCGTGCGGTCGATGACCAGCTCGGCGCCCATCGAGCGGACGATGTCGGCCTTCTCCGGGCTGGAGACCACGCAGACGGGGATCGCGCCACCGTTGAGCGCCATCTGGGTGGCGTAGGAGCCCAGGCCGCCCGACGCGCCCCAAATCAGGACGACGTCCCCCTGCTTCATGTCCGCGCCGTTCCTGCTCACCAGCTGCCGGTAGGCGGTGGAGTTGACCAGCCCGGGGGCGGCCGCCTCCTCCCAGGTCAGGTGGGCGGGCTTGGGCATGAGCTGGTTGCTCTTGACCAGGGCCAGTTCGGCCAGCCCGCCGAAGTTGGTCTCGAAGCCCCAGATCCGCTGCTGCGGGTCGAGCATCGTGTCGTCGTGCCCGGCCGGGTCCTCCAGCTCCACCGACAGGCAGTGCGCGACGACCTCGTCGCCGGGCTGCCACCGGTTCACCCCCGGGCCCACCCGCAGCACGACGCCGGCCAGGTCGGAGCCGACGACGTGGTAGGGCAGGTCGTGGCGCTTGGTGAGGGCGTTCTGGCGGCCGTAGCGCTCCAGGAAGCCGAAGGTCGACACCGGCTCGAAGATCGACGTCCAGACGGTGTTGTAGTTCACCGAGCTGGCCATGACGGCCACCACCGCCTCGCCCGGGCCCAGCTCCGGGGTGGCCACCTCCTCGACGTGCAGGGACTTGCGCGGGTCCTTCTCCTTGGTGGGCAGGCCCGCGAACATGTCCTGTTCGTCCTTGCGGACCAGCACGGCGCGGTAGGACTCCGGCACCGGGAGGCCGGCGATGTCGTCCAGCCGGTCGGCGAGGATGGCGTCCCTGATGTCGTTCACGTGCGTCTCCCGGGTCTTCGTCGGCTCGTGAGTCGGTGGAGCGGCAGTGCGGTGGCGCGAGATGTTACCGATGGGTAATCAGCGCCCGCGCCCACCGGTCGGGCAGTCGGATCGGGTGGTTCAGTGCGCGGTCGTCGCCGGCTCGACGAGCTCGACGAGGACGCCACCGGCGTCCTTGGGGTGCACGAAGTTGACCCGGCTGTCCGACGTCCCGCGCTTCGGGGTGTCGTAGAGCAGCCGCAGGCCGCGCTCGCGCAGCGTCGCGCTGACCGCCTCGACGTCGGTCACCCGGAAGGCCAGCTGCTGCAGGCCGGGGCCGGCGCGGCCGATGAACTTCGCGATCGTCGACTCCGGGGTCAGCGGGGCGAGCAGTTGGATGCGCGTCTCGCCGTCGCCGACGGCGAGCATCGCCTCGCGGACGCCCTGCTCCTCGTTGACCTCCTCGTGCACCGAGTGCACGCCGAAGGCCTGGGCGTAGAAGGCCACCGCCTCGTCCAGGTCCTGGACGGCGATGCCGACGTGGTCGATCGTGGTGAACAGCTCGGCCGGCAGGCCGGTGCGCGGGTCCGTGGTCACGGCGACATCCTCCCGAACCAGACGTCTGAGACGACAGGTGGGTGGGCCACACACCAGGGAGGGCCCACCGCACACAGCTGTGCGGCGGACGGGCGTGCGCCTGCGGCTCACCTCGACCTGCCGACCAGCACCGACTGAGACGCTCGTCACGCCGGTCCCCGGATGGCGCCGGGCGGCCTATCCTCGGCGGGATCGACGCCGTGCCTCGGTCGCGGCGGTATCGACCACGTGGGTCGCCAGCGTCGGCGGCCCGGCCCTGGAGGCAGCTCATGTCCCGTTCGGTCATCGTCAGCGGCGCCCGCACCCCGATGGGTCGCCTGCTCGGTTCACTCAAGGACTTCTCCGGCGCCGACCTCGGTGCCATCGCGATCAAGGCGGCGCTGGAGCGCGCGGGCATCTCCGGCGACCAGGTCGAGTACGTGATCATGGGGCAGGTGCTGCAGGCCGGCGCCGGTCAGAACCCGGCCCGTCCCGCGGCCGTCGCCGCCGGCATCCCGATGACGGTGCCGGCGATCACCGTGAACAAGGTCTGCCTCTCCGGCATGAGCGCCATCGCGATGGCCGACCAGCTCATCCGCGCCGGCGAGTTCGACGTCGTCGTGGCCGGCGGCCAGGAGTCGATGACCCAGGCGCCGCACCTGCTGCCCAACTCCCGCACCGGCACGAAGTACGGCGACGCGAAGCTCGTGGACGCCATGGCCCACGACGGGCTGTCGGACACCTTCGACCAGGTCGCCATGGGGCAGCTGACCGAGGAGGCGAACAGCCGGTACGACCTGACCCGCGAGGAGCAGGACGCGTTCGCCGCCGAGAGCCACCAGAAAGCCGCCCGCGCCGGGAAGAACGGCATCTTCGACGAGGCGATCACCCCGGTCCTCATCCCGCAGCGCAAGGGCGACCCGATCGAGTTCCGCGACGACGAGGGCGTCCGGGCCGACACCACGGTGGAGACCCTCTCCAAGCTGAAGCCGGCCTTCGCCAAGGACGGCACGATCACCGCCGGCACCGCCTCGCAGATCTCCGACGGCGCCTGCGCGGTCGTGGTCATGAGCGCCGAGAAGGCCGCCGAGCTGGGGATCACCCCGATCGCCGAGATCGGCGCCCACGGCGTCGTCGCCGGGCCCGACGCGACGCTGCAGAGCCAGCCGTCGCGTGCGGTCCAGCGGGCCTGCGAGCGCGAGGGCATCGACCCCAAGGACCTCGACCTGGTGGAGTTCAACGAGGCCTTCGCCGCTGTCGCGCTGGTCTCCACCAAGGAGCTCGGGATCGACCCCGAGAAGGTCAACCCCAACGGCGGCGCGATCGCCCTCGGCCACCCGATCGGCATGAGCGGCGCCCGTGTCGTGCTGGACGTGGCGCTGGAGCTGCGCCGCCGCGGCGGTGGTGTCGGTGCCGCGGCGCTCTGCGGTGGCGGCGGCCAGGGTGACGCGCTGATCCTGCACGTGCCCGCGAAGGAGTGACCGAGCTCGCGGGTCCACCGGGGGACGGAGCACCGCAGGACATGCGGCCGACGAGCGCCGGCGAGGAGGCTGCGTGACCTCCGACGGCATCGCCGTCCAGACGCCCGGCCCCGTCCCCCTGCGTGGGAGGCGGGGCCGGCGTGCCGTCGACGTCGCGGACCTGGTCGCCCGCGCCCGGGACGGCGAGGCCCGCGCGGTGGCGCGGCTGATCTCGCTGGTCGAGGACGCCAGCCCGGCGCTGCGCGACGTCGCCGCGGCGCTGGCCCCGCACACCGGCCGCGCGCAGGTCGTCGGCCTCACGGGCTCGCCCGGCGTCGGCAAGTCCACGACGACGACCGCGCTGGTGCGCGCCTACCGGGAGCGCGGCCTGCGGGTCGGTGTCCTGGCGGTCGACCCGTCGTCCCCCTTCTCCGGAGGCGCGCTGCTCGGCGACCGGGTGCGCATGCAGGAGCACGCCGGGGACGCCGGCGTCTACATCCGCTCCATGGCCTCCCGCGGCCACCTCGGCGGGCTGGCCTGGGCCACGCCGCAGGCGCTGCGGGTGCTCGACGCGGCCGGGTGCGACATCGTGCTGGTCGAGACCGTCGGCGTCGGCCAGTCGGAGCTGGAGGTCGCCTCGCTCGCCGACACCACCCTGGTGCTGGTCGCGCCGGGCATGGGCGACGGCATCCAGGCGGCCAAGGCCGGGATCCTCGAGGTCGCCGACGTCCTGGTGGTGAACAAGGCCGACCGGGACGGCGCCGACCAGACCGTGCGCGACCTGCGCTACACGCTCTCCCTCGGCGGCCGGCCCGACCTCGCCGGTGCCTGGCGGCCGCCGATCCGCCGCACGGTGGCCGCGTCGTACACCGGCATCGACGACCTGGTCGAGACGATCGGGGAGCACCGGGCGTGGCTGGCGTCCTCGGGGGAGGGGCACCGCCGCCGGGCCGTCCGCGCGGCCCGCGAGATCGAGGCCATCGCGCTGGCCGGGCTGCGGGAGCGGATGGGCGACGTCGGCGGCTCGACGGCGCTCGGCGCGCTGGCCGAGCAGGTGGTGGCGGGGCGGACCGACCCGTTCCGCGCGGCTGACGCGCTGCTCGCGCGGCTCTGACCCGCCGAGGGCACGATGACGGGGTGAACGGGAGACCGGACGCCGTCGTCGTCGGAGCGGGGCCGAACGGACTGGCCGCGGCGTTGCGGCTGGCCGCGGCCGGGCTGCGGGTCCAGGTCGTCGAGGCAGCCGAGCGTCCCGGCGGCGGGATGCGCACCGAGGAGCTCATGCGGCCGGGCTATCGGCACGACGTCTGCTCGATCGTGCAGCCGATGGCCGCCGCGGCGCCGTTCTTCCGCGAGTTCGACCTGGCCGGCCGCGGGGTCCGCCTGGTGCAGCCGGAGGTCAACTACGCGCACCCCCTCGACGGCGGGCGTGCCTCGGTGGCGTACCGGTCGCTGGAGGAGACCGCGGCCGGCCTCGGGCGTGACGCCGCGGCCTACCGCCGGCTGTTCGAGCCGCTCGTGGAGCACGGGCAGGACGTCGTCGACTTCTTCCTCACCAGCCGGCTGCGGCGGCTCCCGACGCGCAGCGTGCCGCAGATCGCGTACTTCGGGCTCAACGGGCTGCCGAACGTCAGCTGGCTGGCGCACCGGTACTTCGACACCGAGGAGGCCCGCGCGCTGCTCGGCGGGGCGGCCGCGCACGGGATGCTGGACCTGAGCCAGCCGCTGACCTCCGCGCTCGGGATGCTGCTGACGATGCTGGGCCACCACGTCGGCTGGCCGCTGGTCGAGGGCGGGTCGCAGAACCTGGCCGACGCCATGGTGACCGCGCTGGAGCAGCAGGGCGGCGAGGTCGTGACCGACCACCTCGTCACCGACCTGCGGGAGTTCGACGGCGTTCCCGCCGTGCTGCTGGACACCACGCCCGGGGCCTTCGTGTCGATGGCCGGGAACCGGGTGCACGAGGGCTACCGCCGGTGGGTGGACCGGTACCGGCACGGCGCCGGCGTCTTCAAGGTCGACTGGATCCTGTCCGAGCCGGTGCCCTGGACCAACCCCGACGTCCGGCGGGCCGGGACCATCCACGTCGCCGGCACCCTGGAGGAGACGATCGCCGGCGAGCGGGCCCCCAACCAGGGCCGGCTCACCGACCGCCCGTACGTGCTCGCCGTCCAGCCGACCGTGCCCGACCCGACGCGGGCCCCCGACGGCGGGCACGTCTTCTGGGCCTACGTGCACGTGCCGCACGGCTCCGACGTCGACATGACCGCGGCGATCGAGGACCAGATCGAGCGGTTCGCGCCGGGCTTCAAGGACACGATCGTCGACCGGGTCACCAAGAACGCCGTCCAGATGGAGGCCTGGAACCCGACCTACCTCGGCGGGGACATCTCCAACGGCCAGGCGACGCTGCGGCAGATGCTGGCCCGGCCGGTGCCGCGCTGGAACACCTACAAGACGCCGGTGCGGGGCGTGTACCTCGCCTCGTCGGCGACCCCGCCCGGGCCCGCGGTGCACGGTGCCTGCGGGGACAACGCCGCGCAGGTGGCACTGCGCGAGGTGTTCGGGCTCCGGCACGTCCCGCCGCTGCGCCCCGCGCCGCGGTAGCCGCCGGCTGGCTCCTCGCCAGGCCCGACCTCGTCGAGTGGTGGGTTGCCGTGGCCTCCTCGCCCGGGAGACCCCGCCGGCTCGCCAGTCGGAACGGCCGGGATGGGCAGCCGTAACCTGTTCAGCCATGGTCCGTCCGCTGGGGTTGCCGTTCGATCCCATCGCGCGCGCCGGCGAGTCCTGGGAGCAGCGCTTCGGCCCGGCCGCGGCGATGCGGGCCGCGACGTCGGTCTTCCGGGTGCAGCAGATCCTGCTCGCCCGGTTCGACGAGGCACTGCGGCCGCACGCGCTGACCTTCGCCCGCTACGAGGTGCTGGTCCTGCTCACCTTCAGCCGCACCGGCGAGCTGCCCCTGAAGGTGATCGGCAGCCGGCTGATGGTGCACCCGACCAGCGTCACCAACGCCATCGACCGGCTGGTGGCCGCCGGCTACGTCGACCGCCGGCCCAACCCCGCCGACGGGCGGGGCGTGCTCGCGGCGATCACCGACCGCGGGCGGGCCGTCGTCGAGGAGGCGACCGCCGCGCTGACCGCGCTGGACTTCGGCCTGGGCGACGTCCCGGACGACGAGCTCGAGACGCTGTTCGCCATCCTCGAGCGGGTCCGCCGGGGCGCCGGCGACGTGGCGGACGACGGGTCCGCGCGCTGAGCTCCGGCACCCCCGACACCACCCCCGCGGCGATGGGATGATCGAGGCCATGCAGCCCACCCGCCCCGGACGCCCCGACCCGCGCGCGCAGGCCCAGCAGGCCCAGCTGGCCGCCTCCCTCGCCGGCGCGGTCGACCTCGCCGCCGTCAAGGCCCGCTCCGAGGCGGCGGCCCGGGCCCAGGCCGCACCGCCGCCCGGCGCCGCCGCGCCCGCCGGTGCGCCGGGGGCCGCCGTCGTCGACGTCACCGAGGCGACGTTCCAGGCCGAGGTGCTCGACCGCTCGTTCCAGGTGCCGGTCGTGCTGGACCTGTGGGCCGAGTGGTGCGGGCCGTGCAAGCAGCTCTCCCCGGTGCTCGAGCGGCTGGCCGCGGAGGGCGGCGGCTCGTGGGTGCTGGCCAAGGTCGACGTCGACGCCAACCCGGCGCTGGCCCAGGGCCTGCGGGTCCAGGGGATCCCCGCGGTGAAGGCGGTCTGGCAGGGCCAGCTCGTCGCCGAGTTCACCGGGGCGATCCCGGAGGAGCAGGCGCGGCAGTTCGTCACCGAGCTGGTGCGGGCCACCACCGGCGGCGCCGTCCCGGGTGCGGACGAGGCCGAGCCCGGCGAGGCCGAGGACCCCCGGCTGGACGCCGCCGAGGCCGCCCTGGAGCGCGGTGACCTGACCGCTGCCGAGGCCGCCTACCAGGCGATCCTCGACGCCGAGCCCGACCACCCCGTCGCGGGCCTGGCCCTGCGCCAGGTGCAGCTGTTCCGGCGCGCGGACGAAGCGGGCCCCGACGCGCTCGCCGCCGCCGACGCCGCTCCGGACGACGTCGCCGCGCAGGCACGAGCCGCGGACTTCCTGCTCGGCACCGGCGACGTCGAGGGCGCCTTCGAGCGGCTGCTGGACGTCGTCCGCCGGACCGCCGGGGACGACCGGGACCAGGCCCGCCGGCACCTCGTGGAGCTCTTCGGCGTCGTCGGCGACCAGGACCCGCGGGTCGCCACGGCCCGCCGCCAGCTCACCCTCGCGCTCTACTGAGGAGGATCCCTGGCCCCCTGCAGGGCCCCCGCCGCGAGCTTGCGAGTGGGGGGCAGGGGGTCCTTCTTCAGACGCCGACGTCGCAGGCGCTGGGGCCCTCGAAGAAGCCGTTGCGGAACAGGTCGACCAGCTGGAAGCCGGTCAGCGCGACCTCGGGCACGACCGCGGGGTCGGTGCCGAACTCGAGCAGGAACTGCACGCTCTCGTCCACGTCGCCGGGCGAGATCTCCACACCGCCGAGCGGGGTCTGCGTGAAGACCGCGGAGAACCAGCCGGTGAGGCAGACCGACGAGCGGACCGCGTCCTCGTCACCGGTGGACAGCCCCAGCTGCTCCCGGGCGGACTGGGCGTAGGGCAGGGCGGCGGCGGTGATCACCGCGTAGTCGCCGATCTCGTAGGCCGGGGCGGCGAGGTCCCGCTCGTCGTAACCGACCAGGTCCTCGTCGGCGCAGAAGACCAGCTCGAGGTCGTCCCCCGCGCATTCCGGCGCGCTGCCGGTGAACGGCTCGAGGTCCGGCGGGGTGAAGGTCTCCCCGAAGGTCCGGTCGAACGCGAGGCCCCAGAACTCGGGCAGGGCGCTGGCGGCGTACTGCTGAGCCAGCTCGAAGGGGGCGTTCCCGCCGCTCGCGGCGTCGGACCGCGACGTGAAGGCACTCTGGGTGTAGGGCCGCTCGGCGGAGAAGTTGTCCCGGCAGGCGGTGGGGCCGGCGTCGAAGCCCTCCTGGAACGCCGAGATGCGGTCGAAGTAGGACCCGTGCGCGGCCTCGGTGGTGATGCTGGTGCCCACCGGGTCGCGCAGCAGCAGGTAGCCGCGCAGCACCTCGTCGAGCTCGGGCGCGCGGATCTGCGAGTGCTCGGCCTGCCCGTCGGCCACCCACCCCGTCCAGGCGCCGGCGAAGCAGTCGGCCTGGGTCTCCACCGAGATGGAGAAGTCGGGGTAGCCGACCCGGCCCTGCACCGCGTGGCCGAACTCGTGGGCCATCACCAGCGCCGGGATGAACCGGCCGTACTGCTCGGCCAGCTCCTGCAGGAACGCGCGGTCGTAGCTGATCGAGTCGGAGTTCGGCGCGTCCGGGGCCTGGCAGTAGAAGGCGTTGCCCTCGACGTCGCGGGGGTCGGAGCCGCAGCCGATGCCCTGCGGGAACGCGCCGGGGTCGATGTCGTTCGGGTCGACGCTGAAGTAGCCGCCCTGCAGCGGTGCCAGGTCCTGCCCGAACACGTCGGGGAACTGCTCGGCCCAGTACGTCTCGAGGTCGGCCAGCGCGTTGCGCGCCAGGGTGTCGATCGGCCCGTCGGTGGCGCCGACGACCTGCAGGTCGGCGGAGGGGATGTCGGAGGCCGGGGGCCGGGCCGCGCTCGGCAGGCCGGCGACGACGACCGAGCAGCCGGAGACCGGCAGCAGCGGGGGGGGGGGGGGGGGGGGGGGGGGGGGGGGGGGGGGGGGGGGGGGGGGGGGGGGGGGGGGGGGGGGGGGGGGGCGGGGGGGGGGGGGCGGCCCCGGGCCCGGCGGCCCCCCCCCCCGCCCCCCGCCCCCCCCCCCCCCCCCCCCCCCCCCCCCCCCCCCCCCCCCCCCCCCCCCCCCCCCCCCCCCCCCCCCCCCCCGGCGCAGGGAGGAGGCAGGCATGTCCCTCGGATCGTCCCATCGAGACGGAGCGATTGCCCCCGGAGCTGCAGCGCCGGAGGCCGGCCCCCGTGCCGGGCCCCGCAGGCCCCGTCCGGAGCCTCACCCCGAGCTTGCGAGGGGTGAGGCTCCGGACGGGGTCCTCCATCGAGTGGCGGGGGCAGGGGGGTCCTGCTACCCGTGCACGAACCAGACGGTGCCCAGCGGCGGGACGGCGAGGGTCGCCGAGCAGGGCTGACCGTGCCACGGCTCCTCGACGGCCTCGATGCCGCCCATGTTCCCGACGCCGGAGCCGCCGTAGCCCTCGGCGTCGGTGTTGAGCACCTCGCGCCAGTAGCCGGGCCGGGGCAGCCCGATGCGGTAGCCGTGGTGCGGGTTGCCCGCGAAGTTGGCGACGCAGGCCAGCGCCTGACCCCCCGCATCGGCGCCGTCCGACCCGTTGCCGGCGGCCTCCGGGCGGCCGTAGCGCAGGAACGACAGCACGTTGCCCGCGGCGTCGTTGGCGTCGATCCACTGGAAGCCGGCCGGGTCGACGTCCTGGGACCACAGCGCGGCGGTCTCCTTGTACCGGGCGTTGAGGTCGGTCACCAGCTGCTGGACGCCGCGGTGCGCGGGGTCCTCGAGGTGCCACCAGTCCAGCGAGTGGCTCTCGGCCCACTCGGCGTCCTGGGCGAACTCCGAGCCCATGAACAGCAGCTGCTTGCCGGGATGGGCCCACATGTAGGCCAGGTAGGCCCGCAGGTTGGCCAGCTGCTGCCACCGGTCGCCGGGCATCTTCCGCAGCAGCGAGCCCTTGCCGTAGACGACCTCGTCGTGGCTGATCGGCAGCACGTAGTTCTCGGAGTAGGCGTAGATCATCGAGAACGTCAGCTGGCCGTGGTGGTAGCTGCGGTGCACCGGCTCCTTGGACATGTACGCCAGGGAGTCGTGCATCCAGCCCATGTTCCACTTGAAGCCGAAGCCGAGGCCGCCGAGGTGGGTGGGCCGGGTGACGCCGGGCCACGCGGTCGACTCCTCGGCGATGGTGACCACGCCGGGGACCTCGCGGTACACGGTGGCGTTCATCTCCTGCAGGAACGCCATCGCCTCCAGGTTCTCCCGGCCGCCGTGCACGTTGGGCACCCAGTCGTCGCGCGAGTAGTCCAGGTAGAGCATCGAGGCGACCGCGTCGACGCGGATGCCGTCGACGTGGAACTCCTTGCACCAGTACAGCGCGTTGGCGACGAGGAAGTTGCGGACCTCGGAGCGGCCGAAGTCGAAGACGTAGGTGCCCCAGTCCAGCTGCTCGCCGCGGCGCGGGTCGCCGTGCTCGTACAGCGCGGTGCCGTCGAAGCGGGCCAGCGCCCAGTCGTCCTTGGGGAAGTGCGCCGGGACCCAGTCGACGATGACGCCGATGCCGGCCTGGTGCGCGCGGTCGACCAGGTAGCGGAAGTCGTCGGGACTGCCGTACCGGGACGTCGGGGCGTAGTAGGAGGTGACCTGGTACCCCCAGGAGCCCCCGAAGGGGTGCTCGGCGACCGGCATGAACTCGATGTGGGTGAACCCGTGCTCGACGACGTAGTCGACCAGTTCGTCGGCGAGCTCGCGGTAGGACAGCCCCTGCCGCCAGGAGCCGATGTGCACCTCGTAGATGCTCATCGGGCGCTGGTGCCAGTCGCCCTGCGCGCGGTCGGCCAGCCACCGCTCGTCGGTCCACTCGTGGGTGGACTCGGTGACCACCGAGGCGTTGAGCGGCGGGACCTCGGTCTCGAAGGCCAGCGGGTCGGACTTGTGCCGCCAGACGCCGTCGCGGCCGAGCACGTGGTAGCGGTACTTCGTGCCCACGGGGACGCCGGGGATGAAGATCTCCCAGACGCCCGAGGAGCCCAGCGACCGCATCGGGTAGGCGCGGGCCTCCCAGTAGTCGAAGTCGCCGGTGACGCGCACGCCCTGGGCGTTGGGTGCCCAGACGGCGAAGGAGACGCCCTCGACCTGCCCGCGGGGGGTGTCGTAGCGCCGCACGTGCGCGCCCAGGACCTCCCACAGCCGCTCGTGGCGGCCCTCGCGGATGAGGTGCTGGTCGAGCTCGCCGACCGTGGGCAGCCAGCGGTACGGGTCGTCGACGACGAAGGTGTTGGTGCCGCCCTCGCCGTCGCCGTAGGCCACCTCGACCCGGTAGTCCCCGGGCTGCCTCGGCAGGTGGGCCTCGAAGATGCCGCCGTCGTGCAGCCGGCGGGCGTCGTGGCGGGAGCCGTCCTCGCCCACGACCGTGACCGCGGCCGCGTCCGGGCGCAGCGTGCGGACCACCCAGCCGTCGCTGGCGGGGTGCGCGCCCAGCACGCTGTGCGGGGCGTAGGACCAGCCCTCGACGACGGCGCGCAGCTGCTCCTCGCTGACCTCGGCGGGCGCCTCCTGCTGGGCCACGCCCTCCTCGGCGGGGGCCTGCCCCTCGGGGACGGTCGCCGCCGCGACCTGCGAGCCGCTGCCGCCCGCCGCGTCCGCGGAGGGCGTGGTCCCGCCTGCGGTGTCCTCGGCGGGCACGGTCTCGGCGGGCACGGTCTCGGCGGGCCTCGTCTCGGCGGGCGTGCTCTGGGCGGGCGTCGTCTCGGCGGGCGTCTCGTCCGGCGCCTGCGGGGTGCTCGGCTCCGCCGGGTCCGGGCTCGGCGGCTCCGGCTGGCCGGCCGGAGCGCCGCTCGGGCTGCCCGGCTCGGCGATCGGCGCCGGGGCGACCACCGGGGTGGCGGTGCCGCCCTGCTCGACCACGACGTCGCCCTGGGCCGCCTTCTTGCGCGGCGCGCGCTTGGTCGCCTTCTTGGCGGGCGCCTCGCCGTCGGTCGCCGCGGCGGCCGTCTTCCGGGCCGTCGTCTTCTTCGCCGCCGTGCCCGCGGCAGCGGTGGCCTTCTTGGCAGCCGCCTTCTTCTCAGCGGGCGCCTTCTTCGCCGCGGCCCGCTTGCGCGCCGGCGCGGCGTTGACGATCGGCCCGTCCTCGGCCGCCTCGGCCCGGGCGGTCCTCTCCTCGACGACGGCCTGCAACTCCTCCCGCGACGCGGGCGGCCGCCCGCCGGTCAGGGGGGAGTCGGTGGTGCGCTCGGTCTCGTCCGGGGATGTCATCGCTCGCCGTCCTCTTCGGTACGTGTGTCTGTGGTCGTGCTCAACCGCGCTGGCCCGTGGCGGTGAGCCGGGACAGGGAGTGCAGCGGGATCATCAGCCAGTGCGGGCGGTTGCGCGCCTCGTAGACGCACTCGTAGACGGCCTTGTCCGCCTCGAACGCCCGCAACAACGGGCTGTTGCCGCAGGCGTCCATCCCGCTCGCGGCCGCGTAGCCCGCGCAGAACGCGCTCCGGTTGCGCTCTGCCCACTCCTGGGCGCGGTAGGCGCGCTGTTGATCACCCGGCTGCTCGACGAGCATGTGCCGGGCGGCGTAGTCGAAGCTGCGCAGCATCCCCGCCACGTCCCGCATCGGGCTGTCCAGCTCCCGGCGCGCGGCCAGCGGGCGGGCGGGCTCACCCTCGAAGTCGAGGACGATCCACCCGGTGGCGGTGCGCAGCACCTGGCCCAGGTGCAGGTCGCCGTGGACCCGCTGGCGGACGACGGGCTCGGGGTTGTCGGCCACGGCGGCGTAGACCGCGCGCAACCCGTCGGCGTGCTCGGCCAGCTGCGGGACCACCTCGATGGCGGCGTCGAGCCGCTCGTTCATCTGCCGGGCGACCGTGGCGAACCAGGCAGGGTCGGCGTCCTCGGTCGGCAGCACCTTCGCCATGTCGGCGTGCACCGAGGCCGTGGCCGCGCCGAGCCGCTCGCTGTCGGCGGCGAAGTCGCCACCCACCTCGTCGGCGTGCAGGTCGCCCTCGGCGTAGAGGTCACGGACGCTGGCGGTGGCCAGCCGCCAGCCGTCGCTGGCGTTGGGCACGAACGTCTGCAGCATCAACACCGTGGCCGGCGGGGTGTCCGCGTCCCGGTCGTGGTCGATCTCGGCGTGGCCGAGCAGCGGTGCGATGTGCTGGTTGTCGGTCCGGCGCAGGGCGCTGTGGATCTCGACGTCCGGGTTGAGGCCGGGCTCGAGCCGGCGGAACAGCTTGAGGATCGCCTCCTGCCCGTACACCAGGGAGGTGTTGCTCTGCTCGGTGGAGACGATGTCGCCCGGGAGCCCGGCCGGGATCTCGGCGCCCTCACCCGGGACGAAGCGCATGGGGCCCACCGTCGCGCCCTCGGCGAGGTGGGTGAGCCAGGTGGCGGTCGCCTCGCGGTCGCGCATGGCGTCGTAGGCGTAGTTCTCGCCGTTCTCGTGCGGGACGGTGCCGACGAGGGCCGAGGCGAGGTCCTCCACGGGGTGGTCGCGCCAGGACAACGGCACCAGGTACGTCTCGGTGGCGCCGTCGGCGTAGGTGACCGTCACCCGGTGGATCGACAGCACGGGGTGGGAGCGGTCGAGGAAGAAGCTCTCCTCCGCGACGTCGGCCCACTCCCGCCCCTTGCCGCCGAACCAGCGCTGAGACGGCATCCAGTCCCGGAGGAGTCCGGTCAGGGCGGTCATCGGGGTCCTCCCGTGTCGGCCGTGCCGCCCGGGGGCGGTTCGTCCCCGCTGCCGACGAGGCCCGCGGCCAGCAGGGCGTCGGCGACCGAGGTGTCGTCGGTCTCGGCCGGCTCCTCGACCGGCTCGGCCGGCTTGGCCAGCTCGAACCAGTAGAAGCCGTGGCCGGACAGGGTCAGCATGTACGGCAGGACGCCGATCTGCGGGAACTCCACCCGGCCGGTCAGCTCGATGGGCGTGTAGCCCTCGAAGCGGCGCAGGTCCAGCTCCACCGGCTGAGGGAACCGGGAGAGGTTGTTCACGCAGAGCACCACGTCGTCGCCGAACTCGCGGACGAAGGACAGCACGGTCGGGTTGCGCGAGCCGATCTCGGCGAAGGTGCCCAGCCCGAAGGTGGGGTGCTGCTTGCGCACGTGGATCATCTGCCGCAGCCAGTGCAGCATCGAGTTGGTGTTGCGCAGCTGGGACTCGACGTTGGTGACCTGGTAGCCGTAGACCGGGTCCTGGTTCAGCGGCAGGTTCATCCGCTGCGGGTCGGCGGTGGAGAAGCCGCCGTTCCGGTCCGGCGTCCACTGCATCGGGGTGCGGACGCCGTCGCGGTCACCGAGCCAGATGTTGTCGCCCATGGCGATCTCGTCGCCGTAGTAGAGGACCGGTGAGCCGGGCAGCGAGAGCAGCAGCGCGTTGAACAGCTCGAGGGTGTCCATGTCGTTGTCCAGCAGCGGCGCCAGCCGGCGGCGGATACCGATGTTGGCCTTCATGCGGGGGTCCTTGGCGTACTCCGCCCACATGTAGTCGCGCTCCTCGTCGGTGACCATCTCCAGGGTCAGCTCGTCGTGGTTGCGCAGGAAGATGCCCCACTGGCAGTTGTCCGGGATGGCCGGCGTCTGGGCCATGATCTCCGAGATGGGGAACCGCTGCTCCCGGCGGACGGCCATGAACAGGCGCGGCATCACCGGGAAGTGGAAGGCCATCTGGCACTCGTCGCCGTCCTCGCCGAAGTACTCGACGACGTCGGCCGGCCACTGGTTGGCCTCGCACAGCAGCACCCGGTCGGGGTAGTCGGCGTCGACCACCTTGCGGACGTGCTTGAGGAACTCGTGGGTCTTGGGCAGGTTCTCGCAGTTGGTCCCCTCCTCCTCGTAGAGGTAGGGGACGGCGTCGAGCCGGAAGCCGTCGATGCCCAGGTCCAGCCAGAAGCGCAGGGCGTCGATGATCGCCTCCTGCACCCGCGGGTTCTCGAAGTTGAGGTCGGGCTGGTGGGAGAAGAACCGGTGCCAGAAGTACTGCTTGCGCACCGGGTCGAAGGTCCAGTTCGAGCTCTCGGTGTCGACGAAGATGATCCGCGCGTCGGCGTACCGGGTGTCGTCGTCGCTCCAGACGTAGAAGTCGCCGTAGGGGCCGTCGGGGTCGCTGCGGCTGGCCTGGAACCAGGGGTGCTGGTCCGAGGTGTGGTTCATGACGAAGTCGATGATCACGCGGATGCCCCGGGCGTGGGCCGCGCCGAGGAACTCGGTGAAGTCCTCGATGTCGCCGAACTCGGGCAGCACGGCGGTGTAGTCGCTGACGTCGTAGCCACCGTCGCGCAGCGGGGAGGCGAAGAACGGCGGCAGCCACAGGCAGTCGACGCCGAGCCACTGCAGGTAGTCGAGCTTGTCGATCATGCCGCGCAGGTCGCCCACGCCGTCGGCGTTGCTGTCGGCGAAGCCGCGGACGAGCACCTCGTAGAAGAGGGCGCGCTTGTACCACTCGGGGTCGGTGCCGGGTGTCGGCAGCGCCGACGCCGGCGCCTCGGGGCGGCTGGCGGGGAGGTCGGGAACGGTCATCGCAGGAAGTCGCCCTCGGTTCTGCAGGGGAGCGGGTGGGAGCGGTTCAGGACACCGGCGGCGGTACCTGGACCTGCCGGGGATAGGTGATCGAGAAGACGTGCGCCGGCTCCCGGTAGGGGTCGAGCTCGACGTAGTTGAACTGGCCCCAGTCCCAGCTGTCGCCGGTCAGCTCGTCGGTCACGGTGAACCGCTCGTGCCAGTCCAGGCCGATCGCCGGCAGGTCGAGCGACGTCGTCCCGATCTGGGTGTGGTGGCTGGAGAGGTTCACCACCACGAGGACGGCGTCCTGCGAGCCGGGGTCGGTCTTGGTGAAGCAGATGAGGTTCGGGTTGTCCACGGAGTGGAACCGCAGCGTGCGCAGCTGCTGCAGGGCCGGGTGGGCGCGGCGGATCTCGTTGAGCCGGCGCAGGTAGGGCACGAGGCTGCGCCCGGAGGACTCGGCGGCGGCCCAGTCACGCGGTCGCAGCTGGTACTTCTCGCTGTCGAGGTACTCCTCGCTGCCGGGGCGCACCGCGACGTGCTCGAAGAGCTCGAAGCCCGAGTAGACCCCCCACGTCGGGCTCATCATCGCCGCCAGGACGGCGCGGATCCGGAACATCGGCGGGCCGCCGAGCTGCAGCGACGCGTGCAGGATGTCCGGGGTGTTCACGAAGAAGTTCGGCCGCATGTAGTGGCTGCAGGCGGCCAGCTCGCGGCCGTACTCCTCGAGCTCGCCGCGCTCGGTGCGCCACGTGAAGTACGTGTAGGACTGCGTGTACCCGATCCGCGCGAGCTGGTGCATCATCGCCGGCCGGGTGAAGGCCTCGGCCAGGAAGAGCACGTCGGGGTCGGTCTCCTTGACCGTCCAGATGAGCCAGTGCCAGAAGTTCAGCGGCTTGGTGTGCGGGTTGTCCACGCGGAAGATCCGCACCCCGGCGTCGATCCACACCCGGATGACCCGCAGGCACTCGGCGTAGATGCCCTCGGGGTCGTTGTCGAAGTTGATCGGGTAGATGTCCTGGTACTTCTTCGGCGGGTTCTCCGCGTAGGCGATCGTCCCGTCGGGCTTGGTGGTGAACCACTCCGGGTGCTCCTTGACCCAGGGGTGGTCGGGCGCGGCCTGCAGCGCGAAGTCCAGCGCCACCTCCATGCCGAGCTCGCGGGTGCGCTCGACGAAGGCGCGGAAGTCCGCCATCGTGCCCAGCTGCGGGTGGACGGCGTCGTGCCCGCCCTCGGCGCTGCCGATGGCCCAGGGCGAGCCCGGGTCGTCGGGCCCGACCTCGTGGGGGTTGCCGCCGGGGTACTGCGCGGAGTTCGGGCCCTTGCGGTTCACCGTGCCGATCGGGTGGATCGGCGGCAGGTAGACGACGTCGAAGCCCATGTCGGCGATGGCCGGCAGCCGCTCGGCCGAGGTGGCGAAGGTGCCGTGGGTCGGCCTGCCGTCGACGACGGGGCCGGTGGAGCGGGGGAAGAACTCGTACCAGGAGCCGAACAGTGCGCGGGGCCGGTCGACCCACACCTCGTACTCCGGCCCGGGCGTGACCAGCTCGCGCACCGGGTGGTCGTGCAGGTGGCGCTGCAGCGTCTCGGCCAGCGCGGGGGCGACCCGGGCGGGCAGCTCGCGGGAGGTGTCGCGCAGCGCGGCGGCGGCGGCGGCCACCCGCTGCTGCCACTCGCCGTCGGCCTCGGCGGCGACCCGGTCGAGCAGCCGGGCGCCCTCCTCCAGGTCGTTGGCGAGCTCCTCGGCGCCCTGGCCGGCGGCCATCTTGACCTCGACAGCGTGGTGCCAGGTGGCCAGCGGGTCGCTCCAGGCCTCGACCCGGTAGGTCCACCGGCCCTCGCGGTCGGGGACGACGGTGGTCAGCCAGCGGTCGGGTTGGTCGCCGAAGCGCTCCATGCGGTTGAACGGTCCGCGGGTGCCGTCCGGGGCCGTCCACACGACGTCCGCGGCGACGGCGTCGTGGCCCTCGCGGAAGACGGTGGCGGTGATGGGCAGGTGCTCACCGACCACGGCGCGGCCGGAGAACGCGCCGCAGGACACGACGGGGGCGACATCGGTGATGCCGAGGCGGAGGTCAGCGCGGCCAGTCATCCCGGCCACGCTATCGAGGGCGCGTCCGGTGAGCACATCGGCTGCGGTCGCCTGGCGTTCGGGGTGGGCGACGGGTGGGACGGGCGGGTGACCGGGGCGTCGGCTGGCCATGGCTCATCCTGGCGCGTCGGGCGCTGCGCCGCTGCGGCGGCTCGGAACCCGGTCCGTGGATAGGCTCGCTCCGTGCGTGCACTCCGCCGGTTCACCGTCCGGGCATCGCTCCCCGAGGAGCTGGTGCCGCTCTCCCAACTGGTCACGAACCTCCGCTGGTCGTGGCACGCCGAGACCCGTGACCTCTTCGAGGCCCTGGACCCGGAGCTGTGGCGGACCTGCAACGGCGACCCAGTGCAGGTGCTCGGCGAGGTCTCCGCCGAGCGGCTGGCCACCCTCGCCCGGGACCGGCGGTTCGTCCGCCGCCTGCAGGACGTCGTCGACGACCTCGAGGAGTACCTGTCGGCGCCGCACTGGTACCAGTCGCTGGGGGAGGAGGCGCCGGCCACGGTCGCCTACTTCTCCGCGGAGTTCGGCATCACCGAGGTGCTGCCGCAGTACTCCGGCGGCCTGGGCATCCTCGCCGGCGACCACCTCAAGGCCGCCTCCGACCTCGGCGTCCCGCTGATCGGCGTCGGGCTGCTCTACCGGGCCGGCTACTTCGAGCAGGGCCTGTCGCCCGACGGCTGGCAGCTGGAGCACTACCCGTCGCTGGACCCGCACGGCCTGCCGCTGAAGCTGCTGCGCCAGCCCGACGGCACCGCCGTCGTCATCAACGTCCCGCTGCCCGAGGGCCGCACGCTGTTCGCCCACGTGTGGCGGGCACAGGTCGGCCGGGTCTCGCTGCTGCTGCTCGACAGCGACATCGAGGAGAACACGCCCGCCGAGCGCAGCGTCACCGACCGGCTCTACGGCGGCGACGAGGACCACCGGCTGCGCCAGGAGATGCTGCTGGGCATCGGCGGCGTGCGGGCGCTGCGGGCCTACTGCCAGCTCACCGGGACGGCAGCGCCCGAGGTCTACCACGCCAACGAGGGGCACGCGGGCTTCCTCGGCATCGAGCGGATCCGCGAGCTCACCGAGTCGCACGGGCTGTCGTTCCCCGAGGCGCTGCAGGCGGTGCGCTCCGGCACGGTCTTCACCACCCACACGCCGGTGCCGGCCGGCATCGACCGCTTCCCGCGGGCGCTGATCGAGCGCTACTTCGCCGGCTTCGGCGTCCCCCTGGACCAGCTGATCCCGCTGGGCGCCGAGGAGGACCCCTCGAAGTTCAACATGGCGCACATGGGCCTGCGGCTGGGCCAGCGCGCCAACGGCGTCAGCCGGCTGCACGGGCACGTCAGCCGGTCGATGTTCCGCGGTCTGTGGCCCGGCTTCGACGAGGGCGACGTGCCGATCAGCTCGATCACCAACGGCGTGCACGCCCCGACCTGGACCGCGCGGGAGCTGGTCGAGATGGGCACCCAGGCCACCAGCCAGGGCGACCCGGTCGACGTCGCGGGCCCGGTGCACTTCGACGGCGTCGACCGGATCCCCGCCGGCGAGCTGTGGAGCACCCGCCGGATGCTGCGCGGCCGGCTGGTCGAGGAGGTGCGCCGCCGGCTGCGCGACACCGCGCTGTCCCGCGGTGCCGCGGAGTCCGAGGTCGGGTGGACCGACAGCGCGTTCGACCCCGACGTCCTCACCATCGGCTTCGCCCGCCGGGTGCCCTCGTACAAGCGGCTGACCCTGATGCTGCGCGACCCCGAGCGGCTGCGGGCCCTGCTGCTGGACCCCGACCGCCCGGTGCAGCTGGTCATCGCCGGCAAGAGCCACCCGGCCGACGACGGCGGCAAGCAGCTGATCCAGCAGATGGTGAAGTTCGCCGACGACCCGGGGATCCGGCACCGGATCGCGTTCCTGCCCGGCTACGACATCGGCATGGCCCGCTACCTCTACTGGGGCTGCGACGTCTGGCTGAACAACCCGCTGCGTCCGCTGGAGGCCTGCGGCACCTCCGGCATGAAGGCCGCGCTCAACGGCGGGCTGAACCTCTCCATCCGCGACGGTTGGTGGGACGAGTGGTTCGACGGCCAGAACGGCTGGGCCATCCCGACCGCCGACGGGGTGGCCGACCCCGAGCGCCGCGACGACATCGAGGCCCGGGCGATCTACGACCTCCTCAGCAGCCAGGTGCTGCCGCGCTTCTACGAGACCGACCGGGACGGCGTCCCGACCCGGTGGGTGGAGATGGTGCGGCACACGCTGCGCGAGACCGGTCCCAAGGTGCTGGCCACCCGGATGGTGCGCGACTACGTGCAGCAGCTGTACGTGCCGGCCGCCCGCTCCTCCCGCGCGATGGCCGAGGGCGGCTACGGCGCGGCCCGCACCGAGGCCGGCTGGCGCGCGCGGTTGCTCGACCACTGGAGCACCGTGCGGGTCGCCCACGTGGAGGCCACCGGCGCCGGCGACACCCCGGAGATCGGCTCGACGCTCGCGCTGCGGGCGGAGGTGGAGCTGCCGGGGCTCACGCCGTCCGACGTCCAGGTGCAGGCCGCCTACGGGCGGGTGGACGACGCCGACGGCCTGCACGAGGTGACCACGCTGCCGATGGCCCACGAGCACACCGACGGGTCGCGGCACTGGTTCACCGCCACGCTGCCGTTGGAGCGCACCGGCGCCTTCGGGTACACGGTGCGCGTGCTGCCGCACTCGGAGCACCTGGCGGACCCCGCGGAGCTGGGGGTCGTCGCGAGCGCCTGATGACCTCCCTGCAGGGAGGTCCTTGCTCACGTGCGGCTCATCCGCCACGCCGGTCGCACCGGTCCCGCCCGCCCGCCCGGTGATCGGCGTGGCGGGGAGGACCGGTCACCCAGCCGGGTGAGTCGCATCTAGGCTGACGCCATGCCCGACCGCTGTGAAGTACTGCCAGGAGACTCCGTCGTCGCCCGACGGGGAGGCGGTCTGCTGTGGGTCGACGCCCCCGGCTCGCCGGCCCTGGTCGCCGCGCTGCACGCCTGCCTGGGGGTGTCCGGGCCCGGCGCGGAGCGCGTGCTCGCCGCGGTCGCGGGACAGGTGTCCACGCTCGGCGGGGGCTCGGCGTCCTTCGCGCTCGTCCTGGTCGACACCGCGGGTGGCTCGGGCACCGGCGTCGCGCTGTGGTCGGGCAAGGGCCAGCCGGCCGTGGACGGTGTCCCGGTGTCCGGCTCGGGCCTCGACGGCTGCACCCTCGCCAGCGGCTTCCAGCTCGGGCAGACCCTCTACGTCGGCCCCGGCCAGCCGGTGCCCAGCATGCCGCCGGGCGTGGCGTACGACCTGGTCGAGGGCACCGTCCCCGGCTCGGGCGCGATGCTCCAGCTGGCCGCGGTCGCGCACCCGTCGTCGGCCGCCGCCCCGCAGGCGGCAGCGGCGTCGTCGTTCACCGCGGGCTCGGACGCCGGCTTCGGCAGCGCCGGGTCCTCCGGCTACGGCGCGACCGCCGCCCCCTCCCGGCAGCAGGACGACGAGGGCGAGGCCACCGCCTTCTGGAAGCCCGAGACCGCGCCCGCCCCGGTGCTGCGCTTCGACGACGGCCTGGTCGTGACCGTCGACGAGGACCTCGTGCTCGGGCGCCGTCCGGACAACCACGAGCTGGTGACCGCCGGCTCCGCACGGCCGGTGCCGATCGCCGACACCCAGAACGTCCTCTCCTCGGCGCACGCCGCGATCCAGCGCAACGGGCGCGAGGTGTCGCTGGTCGACCTGGGCTCGCTCAACGGCACGCACGTCGCCGGCCCCGAGGCCACCGAGTGGACCCAGCTCGAGCCCGGCGTGGCCCACCCGCTCTCCGACGGCGACCGGCTCCTGCTCGGCTGGACGGTCATCACCTTCGAGCAGCAGCCCGAGTAACGGCCCACGCCGAGAGCCCCGGTCCGCGGCGGACCGGGGCTCTCGGTCGTGCCCGGGGGCCGCGCTCTTGCGGTGTTCCCTCCGCTCTCGCGTGCGTGCAGCACCGCAGAGGCGAGCGGGACGCCGCACGAGGGGGACGGCGAGCGGCCGGGGTGGACCGGTCGCGGGGACCCGGCGGCCCCGTCCCGGGCACCGCCCCGAGCCTGCGAGGGGCGGGGAGGACGGGGTCCTCGTACCGACCGGGACACGGCAGCGGCTCAGCGCCGCCGGAGGTGGGCACCTGGCCGCGGTGCTGTCCGGTAGGACAGCAGTGTCAGGGCCGGCGGAGGACCCTCAGCAGCCAGACGCAGCGCGCCGGCACCTCGATCGGCCCGGGCGCGACCACGGCCGGCCGCGGCGGCGCCCCGGTCGGGTACTCGGTCGAGACGACGAACTGGTAGCCGTCGGCCCACGGGGCGCCGGGCAGGTGCACGGTCACCGGCTCCGCGCCGGCGTGCAGCTGGACGAGGTAGGAGTCGTCCTGCACCGGCCGGCCGCGCTCGTCGCGGTGCCGGATGCCGCGGCCGTCGAGGTACATGCCGACCGTCTGCAGGTCGTTGTCGAACCAGTCGCCGGTGTCCAGCTGCGCGCCGCCGGGGGCGAACCAGGCCAGGTCGCGGGTCCCGCCGGTGTCGGGGACCTCGTGGCCCTCGAAGAACGCCTCCTGCCGCAGGACGGGGGACTCGCGGCGCAGCCGCAGCAGCCGGGCGACGAACGCGCGCAGGTCCTCGTCGACGTCGTCCCAGTCCAGCCAGGAGATCTCGTTGTCCTGGCAGTAGGCGTTGTTGTTGCCGCCCTGGGTGCGGCCGAGCTCGTCGCCGGCGGTCAGCATCGGGACGCCGGTCGACAGCAGCAGCGTGGCCAGGTGGTTGCGCACCTGACGCGCCCGCAGCGCCACGACCTCCGGGTCGTCGCTCGGACCCTCGACGCCGCAGTTCCAGTTCCGGTTGTGGCTCTCGCCGTCCCGGTTGTCCTCGCCGTTGGCCTCGTTGCGCTTGTGCTCGTAGGTGACCAGGTCGGCGAGGGGGAAGCCGTCGTGGGCGGTCACGAAGTTGACGCTGGCGAAGGGCCGGCGGCCGTCGGAGCGGTAGAGGTCCGACGAGCCGGTCAGCCGGTAGGCCAGGTCGCGCACCCCCACCCGCGCGCCGGACCACACGTCGCGGACGGTGTCGCGGTACTTGCCGTTCCACTCGGTCCACAGCGGCGGGAAGTTGCCGACCTGGTAGCCGCCGGGCCCCACGTCCCACGGCTCGGCGATCAGCTTGACCTGGCTGACCACCGGGTCCTGGTGGACGACGTCGAAGAACGCCGACAGCCGGTCGACGTCGTGCAGCGAGCGGGCCAGCGCCGCGGCGAGGTCGAACCGGAAGCCGTCGACGTGCATCTCGGTCACCCAGTAGCGCAGCGAGTCCATGAGCAGCGCGAGCACCTGGGGACGGCGGACGTCGAGGGTGTTCCCGCAGCCGGTGTAGTCCTGGTAGCGGGCCGGGTCGCCCTCCCGCAACCGGTAGTAGCCGCCGTTGTCGATGCCCTTGAACGACAGCGTGGGGCCGGTGTGGTCGCCCTCGGCGGTGTGGTTGTAGACCACGTCGAGGATGACCTCGATGCCCGCGGCGTGCAGCGTCTTGACCATCGCCTTGAACTCGGTGACCTGCTGTCCGGCCGTGCCAGCGGCGCTGTAGGCGGCGTGCGGGGCGAAGTAGCCCAGCGTGTTGTAGCCCCAGTAGTTGGTCAGGCCGCGGCGCAGCAGGTGCGGCTCGCTGACGAAGTGGTGCACCGGGAGCAGTTCGACCGCGGTCACCCCGAGCGACTGCAGGTGCTCGACGAAGGCGGGGTGGGCCAGGCCCGCGTAGGTGCCGCGCAGGGCCGGCGGGACGTCGGGGTGGCGGACGGTGGCGCCCTTGACGTGCACCTCGTAGATGACCGTGTCCGACCAGGGGGTGGCGGGGGAGCGGTCGCCGTCCCAGGGGAAGGAGTCGCGCACGACGACCCCGCGCGGCACGTGCGGCGCGGAGTCGCGCGGGTCGGGCCCCTCGCCGCCCTCGTACCGGAAGCCGAACAGCGCCGGGTGCAGCGACTGGTCGCCGTCGACCGCGCGGGCGTAGGGGTCCAGCAGCAGCTTGGCGGGGTTGTGCCGCAGCCCGGCGCCGGGGTCCCAGCCGCCGTGCACGCGGTAGCCGTAGCGCTGCCCGGGCCCGACGCCGGGCAGCCGGCCGTGCCACACCTGGTGGGTGTTCTCCCGCAGCCGGTGGCGGTGCTCGGTGCCGTCGTCGTCGAAGAGGCACAGGTCCACCGCGTGCGCGCCCGCCGACCACAGCGCGAAGTTGGTGCCGGTGCCGTCCCAGTGGGCGCCGAGGGGCGCGGGGCGGCCGGGCCACACCTCGTACTCGTCGGGGCTGCTGCGCACGGCAGCGATCCTGACAGCACCGGCGGACTCCGGGCCGCAGCGGCGCGGGGGCGCCCGGGGTTGTTGGATGGGGACGTGTCGAGCGAGCCGGTCGTCGAGGTGCAGGGTGTGGACGTCGTCCGGGGGGAGACGCACCTCCTGCGCGGTGTCGACTGGACGGTCGAGGCCGACCAGCGCTGGGTCGTGCTCGGCCCGAACGGTGCGGGCAAGACGACGCTGCTGCAGCTGGCCTCGGCGCACATGCACCCCACCCGCGGGGTCGTCACGCTGCTGGGCGAGACCCTCGGCGCGGTCGACGTCTTCGAGCTGCGGCCGAGGATCGGCCTGACCAGCGCCGCGCTGGCCCAGCGGATCGAGCCCGGTGAGCGCACGGGGGACGTCGTCCTCTCCGCCGGTTACGCGGTGGTCGGGCGGGGGCGGGAGCGCTACGACGTCCACGACCTCACCCGCGCGGCGGCCCTCATGCAGCAGTGGGGGGTGTCCCCGATGGCGCACCGCTCCTTCGGCACGCTGAGCGAGGGCGAGCGCAAGCGGGTGCAGATCGCCCGGGCGCTGATGACCGACCCCGAGCTGCTGCTGCTCGACGAGCCCGCCGCGGGCCTGGACCTCGCCGGCCGGGAGGACCTCGTCAGCCGACTGACCGACCTGGCCCGCGACGACTCCGCCCCGGCGCAGGTGCTGGTGACCCACCACGTCGAGGAGATCCCGCCCGGCTACAGCCACGCGCTGCTGCTGCGGGGTGGGCAGGTCGTGGCGTCCGGTCCGCTGGAGCAGGTGGTCACGCCGGAGGCGCTGTCGCAGACCTTCGGGCTGGCGCTGCAGGTCCAGCGCTCCGACGGGCGCTGGACCGCCCGCCGGGCGGCATGAGACAGGACCCCCCTGCCCCCCACCGCTCGCAGGCTCGCGGCGGGCCCCTGCAGGGGGGCCGCGCCGGATCGCCCGCGCCGACGGTCATGGCCGGTGTCGCCCTGGCGGTAGGGGTCGGCGTCCAGCTCCTGCCGCTGGTGCTCTTCCCCACGGTGCTCAGCCAGGACGGCCCGGCGCACGTGGCCGGCGCCTGGGTCCTGCTGCACAGCGGGGACGACGACCCGACCGGCGCCGCGCTGCGCGAGCACTACCGCTCCGACCTCACGCCGGTGCCCAACATGCTCGCCACCCTGCTGCTGTCCGCCCTGCTGCCCCTGGCCGGGCCGGACGGCGCGGAGAAGGTGCTCGTCGCCGGGCTGGTCCTCGGACTGGTCGCCGCGCTGGCCTGCGCGGTGCGCGCGCTGGACCGCCGGGCCTGGTGGCTGGCCGCGGCGGCGCTGCCCTTCGCCGGCAGCAACCTGGCGGCCTACGGCTTCTACAACTACGTGCTGGGGGTGATCGGGGCGCTGCTGGTCCTCGCGGTGGCGCTGCGCCGCCGCGACGGCTGGCGGGTCCCCGCGGCGGCGGGCCTGGCCGGGCTGCTGGTGCTCACGTGGAGCGCGCACCTGCTGCCGTGGGTGTTCGCGGCCGGCAGCGTGCTGGTGCTGGCCGGGGTCCGGACCGCCGGCGCCGTGCGCGGTGGGCAGCCGGTCCCCGTGGCCGTCATCCGGCACGCCGTCCCCGTGCTCTGCGCGGTCCTGCCGTCGGGAGCCCTGACCGCCCGCTACCTGGCCACGGGGGAGGGCCCGCCGGCCGACGGCGAGGTCGTGCCGTCCTCGGCGCGGCTCCGGGAGCTGCTCACCGGGCTGCGGCCGTTCGTCACCGGCTGGGGCGACGAGCGGCTGCCCGCGCTGGCGACCGTCGTCGTCCTCGCCGTCCTCGCCGCCGCCGCGCTGCGGCGTGCGCGCCCCGACGCCCCCCGTCTGCGACTCGAGCGGGTCGCGCTGGGGTCGCTGCTCGCGGGCGTCACGGCGGTCTACTGGCTGGCCCCGGACCGCCTGGGCGCCGACTTCGGCTTCCTCGCCGCCCGGCTGGCCTGGTTCCCGCCGCTGCTGCTGGTCCTGTGGGCGGCGACCCGGCCGCCGGGCCCCCGGGTGGGCGCGGTCGCCACCGTGGCCCTGGTCGCCGTCGCGTCGGCCGCCGCCCTCGTCCGGCTGCCCGCGCAGACCGCCGCGGCCGAGGAGGTCGCCGAGCTGCTCGCGCTGGCCGAGCAGGTCCCGCCCGGCTCCACGGTCGCGGTCCTGCAGTACGACCGGTCGGTGGCCTCGGCCGGCACCGGGTCGCCGGACCCGCTGCGGCACGAGTCCAGCCGGCTGGCCATCCGCGCCGGGGGCGTCGACGCCGGGCACTACGAGGCGGTGCACGCCTACTTCCAGGTGCGCTTCGACGGGCCGCCGTACCTGCGGCAGCGGCTGGACGCCGATCGGCAGCTGCGCGGCCTGGAGCGGATCCCGCCGCTGGTCGACCTGCCCGCGGTCCGCGGTGACCTGGACGCCGTCGTGGTGCTGGGCCTCGACCGGGCCGACGGCGACGTGCGGCGGGCCGAGCGCACCCGGGCGGTCACCGCAGAGCTGTCGGCCCACTACACAGCGGTGGCGACCTCGCCGTCCGGGCTGGCGGTGCTGTGGCGCGCTGTTCCGGAGGCTGGTCAGACTGCCCGGGGCGGCAGCGCGGCCGCACCGACGGGCTGACCCGGGTTCCACCCCCAGGACAGCGGGGTATCGACGCCCCGTCGCGCCGGAACGACCGGCGCGGCGGCCCAGGACCCGGGACACCGGGAGAGCTTCGGAGGACGCGTGCGCAGGCCACTGCCGGGGACCGGCTCCACCGTCGACGTCGGAGCGGGACCCGCCGGGTCCGCCGTCTCCGGGGCCCTCGGGGAGCTGCCCCGCCGTTCTCCGCGTGCTGCCTAGGCTCGGCGGCACGCAGGCCGCCCCCACCTCCCGGGCACCGGTCCGCCCGGTCCGCCGGTCCGGCCCGTGGACCCGCCTCGGCGAGCGCTCCGGCCAGCCGTGGCCGGTGACCGCACTGGGCGTCGTCCTCGCCGTCCTCGTCGGCGCCGGGGTGGTGGCCCGCTTCGTAGCACCGCCGGAGCTGTGGCTCGACGAGGCGCAGAGCGTCGCCATCGCCCGGCTGCCGCTGCCCGAGCTGTTCGCCGCGCTGCAGCAGGACGGCTCCCCGCCGCTGTACTACCTGGTGCTGCACGGCTGGATGGTGCTGTTCGGCGAGAGCGCGACCGCGGTGCGCACCCTGTCGACGGTCATCAGCGTCCTCACGCTGCCGCTGGCGTGGGACGTCGCCCGCCGGCTGGCCGGCCGCCGGGCCGCCGTCGCGCTGGTCGTGCTGCTGGCCACCTCCCCCTTCCTGATCCGCTACGCCAGCGAGACGCGGATGTACGCGCTGGTGGTGCTGCTGACCGTCCTCGGCGTCGCCGCGGGCGCCGCGGTGGTGCGCCGGCCCGGCCCCGGTCCGGTCCTCCGCCTCGGGGGGGTCGTGGGAGCCCTGCTGCTCACGCACGTGTGGGCCTTCCACGTCGTCGCGGTCACCGGGGTGGTCGCGCTCGCGGTGCTGCCCTCCCGCCGCGGTCCGGCGCTGCGCGTGCTCGCCGGCCTGGCCTTGGGCGGGCTGCTGTTCACCCCCTGGCTGCTGCCGTTCCTCGTGCAGCTGGCGCACACCGGGACGCCGTGGGCGGCGTCGCCCGGCTACGCCGCGCTGCCGCTGGCCCTGGAGGCGTGGCAGGGCGGGGGCCAGGTGCGCGCCCACGTCCTGGGGACGGCGCTGGTGCTGCTGGCCGCCGTCGGACTCCTCGCGGCGGCCGCCGCCCGGCGGCCCGGTGCCCCCACGGTGCTGCTGTCGCTGCGGCCGCGTCCCCCGCGCGCCGTGCTGCTCGCGCTGTCGCTGGGCACCCTCCTGGTGGCCGGCGAGGTGAGCCGGCTGACCGGCACCGCCGTCCACGACCGCTACACCAGCGTCGCGGTGGTCGCCTTCCTCGTCCTGGCCGCCCTGGGCGTGGCGGCCCTGCCGGGCACCGGTGTCCGCGCCGTCGCGCTCGTCGGGGTCGCCGGTCTCGGGCTGGCCACCGCGCTGCCCCACCTCACCGACCCCCGCACCCAGGCGGGGGAGGTGGTCCGGGCCCTGGACGACGCGGCACCCGGCGACGTCGTCGTCTTCTGCCCCGACCAGCTCGGTCCGGCGGTGGCCCGGCTGATCCCGCCGGAGCGCCGGCTGGACCTGGTCGGGTACCCGGACCTGCGGCCGGCCGACCGGGTCGACTGGACCGACTACGAGTGGCGCATGACCGGCACCCCGTCGCCGGCCGTCGCCGCCGACGTGCTGCAGCGCGCCGGCGACGGATCGGCCGTCTGGGTCGTCACCGGGCCGGGCTACCGCGTGCCCTCGACCCAGCGCTGCGGCGAGCTGGTCGACGCGCTGGAGGCCGCGCGGGGGCAGGCCGAGCTCGCCGTGGCGCCCGACCTCCGCATCTTCGAGGACAGCCGGCTGCAGTACCTCCCCCCGGTCGCCGTCCCCTGAAGGAGGACCACCCTTCCCCCCACGCCTCGTCGAAGGACCCCGTCCTGCCCACCCCTCGCAGGCTCGGGGCGGGACCCGAGACGGGGCCGGCGGGCCCTGGAGGGCGGCCGTTCCAGCACGTCACCGAGCTCGGGACGGGCCGGCGGGCCCCTGGAGGGTGGCCGCGCCCGCGGCGGGCCGCTGGCTAGGGTGCGGGCGACGACGTCGTCCACCCCTCGGGAGGGGCCCATGGCAGAGCCGGAGTTCGTGACGCTGCAGGTGGCAGACGGGGTGGGGACCATCCGCCTCGACCGGCCCAAGATGAACGCGATCGACCAGCAGTTGCACATGGAGGTGCGCGCCGCGGCCCTGGAGGCGGGGGAGCGCGAGGACGTGCGGGCCGTGGTCGTCTACGGCGGGGAGCGGGTGTTCGCCGCCGGCGCCGACATCAAGGCCATGTCGCAGCTCGACGGCGACAGCATGGTGGCCTGGGGGCGGGAGCTGACCGACTCCTTCACCACCGTCCAGGAGATCCCCAAGCCGGTCATCGCCGCGATCACCGGCTACGCCCTCGGCGGCGGCTACGAGCTGGCGCTGTGCGCCGACTTCCGGGTCATGGGTGCCGGCGCGAAGGTCGGCCAGCCGGAGATCCTGCTCGGCGTCATCCCCGGCGCGGGCGGCACCCAGCGGCTGGCCCGGCTGGTCGGCCCGGCGAAGGCGAAGGACCTGGTGTTCACCGGCCGGCACGTCGGCGCGGAGGAGGCGCTGGAGATCGGGCTGGCCGACGCCGTCGTCCCCGACGCGGAGGTGTACGACACCGCGGTGGCCATGGCGCGCAAGTTCGCCGCCGGCCCGCCGCTGGCCCTGGCCGCCGCGAAGAAGGCGATCGACGAGGGCCTGGACCTGCCGCTGCGCGAGGGCCTGGCCCTGGAGAGCCGGCTGTTCGCCGAGCTGTTCGACACCGAGGACCAGGCCACCGGCATGCGCTCGTTCCTGGAGAACGGGCCCGGCAAGGCCACCTTCACCGGGCGGTGAGCCGGCCGCCGGGGGCCGGGGTGACCCAGGTCACCGCGACCCCCGGCGGCAGGGCCGTTACCGGCCGGTAACGTCCACTATCGGAGCAGGCGGGCGCTGGCCCGCGCACCTGATGCGTGGAGGTGGGTTGACGATGGACATCGTCGTTCTGGTCAAGCAGGTCCCCGACTCCGGGAGCGAGCGCACCCTGGACCCGGCGGACAACACCGTCGCCCGGGGGAGCGCGGACAACGTCGTCAACGAGATCGACGAGTACGCCATCGAGGAGGCCCTCCAGCTCAAGGAGGCACACGGCGGTCAGGTCACCGTGCTGACCGTCGGCCCCGACTCGGCGGCCGACGCGATCCGCAAGGCCCTGTCGATGGGCGCGGACAGGGCCGTGCACGTGGTGGACGACGCCATCCACGGCGCCTGCGCCCCGCAGACGTCGGCGATCCTGGCCGCGGCGCTGCAGCAGATGTCCTTCGACATCGTGCTGTGCGGTGCCGAGTCCACCGACGGCCAGCTGTCGGTGATGCCGGCGCTGCTGGCCGAGCGGCTGGGCATCCCGCAGCTGTCCGGCGCCCGCAAGCTCACCGTCGAGGGCGGCGTGGCCCGCGTAGAGCGGCAGACCGACGGCGGCTACTGGGCGCTGGAGGCGCCGCTCCCGGCGATCGTGTCCACCTGGGACACCATCAACGAGCCGCGCTACCCCTCCTTCAAGGGGATCATGGCCGCCAAGAAGAAGCCGGTGGAGAAGAAGTCGCTGGCCGACCTCGGCATCGACCCCTCCACCGTGGGCCTGGCCACCGCGACCAGCCAGGTGCTCGACTTCGCCGGCCGCCCGCCCAAGGGCGCCGGTGTCAAGGTCACCGACGAGGGCGACGGCGCGAGCAAGCTGGTCGACTTCCTGGCCGCCCAGAAGATCGTCTGACCCGGATCGAAGCGCAGGAGGAGACACAGTCATGGCAGAGGTCCTGGTCCTCGTCGAGCTCAACCCGGCCGGTGAGGGGGTCCGCAAGACGACGCTGGAGGCGCTGACCGCCGCCCGCGCGCTGGGGGAGCCCGCCGCGGTCGTCGTCGGCGCCCCCGGGTCGGCCGCCGCCGCCAAGGCGCAGCTGGCCGAGCACGGCGCGCAGAAGGTCTACGTCGCCGAGTCCGACGAGATCGAGCAGTACCTCGTCGCCCCCAAGGCCGAGGTGCTCGCGCAGCTGGTGGCCGACAAGTCCCCGGCCGCCGTCGTCATCCCCTCCTCCCCGGAGGGCAAGGAGATCGCCGGCCGGCTGGCCATCAAGACCGGCAGCGGCTTCCTCACCGACGTCACCGAGATCGCCCCCGACGGCACCGCGACCCAGGTCGCGTTCGCCGGGGCGACGATCGTGCACTCCAAGGTCACCGTCGGCACCCCGATCTACACGGTGCGCGGCAACTCGGTCACCCCCGAACCGGCCCCCGGCGCGGCCGAGGAGGAGCAGGTGGCGGTGCAGCTGTCCGACGCCGCCAGGGCCACCCGCGTGGTCGACCGGGTCGTGGAGCAGAAGTCCTCCCGCCCGGAGCTCACCGAGGCGGCGATCGTCGTCTCCGGCGGCCGCGGCGTCGCCAGCGCGGAGAACTTCTCGATCATCGAGGCGCTCGCGGACTCCCTCGGTGCGGCGGTCGGTGCCTCGCGGGCCGCGGTCGACTCCGGCTTCTACCCGCACACCTTCCAGGTGGGGCAGACCGGCAAGACCGTGTCCCCGCAGCTCTACATCGCCGTCGGCATCTCCGGGGCGATCCAGCACCGGGCCGGCATGCAGACCTCGAAGACCATCGTGGCGGTCAACAAGGACCCCGAGGCGCCGATCTTCGAGCTGGCCGACTTCGGCGTCGTGGGCGACCTGAACACCGTCGTCCCGCAGGCCACCGAGCAGATCACCGCCCGGAAGTAAAGGACCTCGCTGCCCCCACGCCTCGCTGTCCCCCGCAGGCGAGAGGTACCCCCAGCTCGGCGCGGGACCCTGAAGCGAGGCCGTTCCAGCACGTCGCCAGGTCGAGCGCCGGCCCCCTTCCGGGGGCCGGCGCTCGACGGCTGTCCGGGGGAAGTGTCGGGGCGCCGACCGGGTTGGCGCAGAGGTGGACGGGAGCGCGGTGCCGGGGATCCTCGATCGAGCGCACCGGCGGACCACCGCGGGTCTGCTCATGCTGGTCACGTTCATCGCGTTCGAGGCCATGGCGGTGGGGACGGCGATGCCCACCGCGGTCGCCGAACTCGACGGCCTGGCCTGGTACGGCTGGCCGTTCAGCGCCTTCCTCGTCGCCTCGGTCGTGGGCATGGTCATCGGCGGCGACGCCGGTGACCGCCGCGGTCCCCGGGTCGCGCTGCCGTGGGGGGTGGCCGCCTTCGCCGCCGGGCTGCTCGTCGCCGGTCTGGCCGGGCACATGGCCGTCTTCGTCGCCGGCCGGGCGGTGCAGGGGCTCGGCGCCGGGGTCATGGTGGTCCTGCTGTACGTGATCGCCGGGCAGGCGTACGACCCGGTGCTGCGGCCGCGCCTGTTCGGCGCGATCTCCGCGGCCTGGGTGCTGCCGGCCCTGGTCGGGCCGCTCGTGGCGGGGCTCGTGACGACGCACCTGACCTGGCGGCTGGTCTTCCTCGGCCTGCTGCCGCTGATCGCGCTCGGCGCGCTCCTGGTCCTCTCGGCGGGCCGGTCGCTCACCGCGCCGGACGGCCCGGCCGCGCGCGCCCCAGGTCGCCGGTGGTGGGCGGTGCTGGCCGGGCTCGGCATCGCGGCGCTGCAGTACGCCGGCCAGCGGCTGGACCTCCTCGCCGTCCCCGTCGCCGTCGCCGGGGCGGTCGCCCTGGCCGCCGGCCTGCGCACGCTGCTGCCCCGCGGCACCGCGCGCGCCGCCCGGGGACTGCCGGCCGTGATCGCGTCCCGCGGACTGCTGGCCGGGGCCTTCTTCGGGATGGACGCCCTGCTGCCGCTGCTGCTCACCACCGTGCACGGCTACAGCCCGACCGCGGCCGGCATCCCGCTGACCGCGGGCGCCGTCGGCTGGGCGCTCGCCTCCCAGTTGCAGGGCCGGTTCCCACGGGTGCCCCGCGAGCGGCTGCTGCGGCTCGGGTTCGGGCTGCTGGCCGCGGGTCTGGCCGGCACCGTGCTGGCCGCCGTCCCCTCCCTCGGCGGCTGGCCGGCCTACCTGACCTGGGCCGTGGCCGGTCTGGGCATGGGCTTCGGCATGCCCAGCGTCGGCGTGCTGCTGCTCGACCAGTCACCGGAGCACCGCAGGGGCGCGGACTCCGCCGCGCTGCAGATCGCCGACGTCACCATGTCGGCCCTCTGCATCGGGCTGGCCGGGGTGCTGGTCGCGGCGGCGACGGCCGGATCGGTCGGCCTGCCGGCGGCGGTCACCGCGTCGATCGCCGTCTTCACCGTCCTGGCCCTCCTGGGCGCCCGGCTGGCCGGCCGGGCGGCTGCCCCGTCGCGCGGGGCGGTCCCGGACGCCGCGGCTACCCTGGCTGCCGTGACCGAGCTCGCGAGGTCACGCGAGGAGCAGAGCATGACGGTCACGTGGCCGACGAGCGCCGGCGAGGAGGGCAGGTGACCTACCTCGACCACGCGGCGACCACTCCGGTGCTGCCCGAGGTGCTGGCTGCGATGACCGGGCAGCTGGGCCGCGTCGGCAACGCCTCCTCACTGCACGCCAGCGGCCGCGCCGCCCGCCGGGTCGCCGAGCAGTCGCGCGAGCGGCTGGCCGAGGCCCTGGGCGCCCGCCCGTCGGAGGTGCTGTTCACCGGCGGCGGCACCGAGAGCGACAACCTCGCCGTCAAGGGCCTGTTCTGGGCCCGGCGCGACGCCGACTCCCGCCGCCGGCGCATCGTCGTCAGCCCCGCGGAGCACCACGCGGTACTCGACAGCGTCGAGTGGCTGGCCAAGCACGACGGCGCCGACGTCACCTGGCTGCCCGTCGAGCCGACCGGGCGGATCACCCCGGAGGCCCTGCGCGCGGCGCTCGGCAGCGGCGAGGACGTCGCCCTGGCCAGCGTCATGTGGGCCAACAACGAGATCGGCACGGTCAGCGACCTGGCCGCGCTCGCCGAGGTGGCGCACGCGGTCGGCGTCCCGCTGCACACCGACGCCGTCCAGGCGGTCGGTCAGGTGCCCGTGGACTTCGCGGCCAGCGGCGTCGACGCACTGACGATGACCGGGCACAAGCTGGGCGGCCCCATGGGTGCCGGGGTCCTGCTGCTGCGCCGCGAGGCCGAGTGCACGCCGCTGCTGCACGGCGGCGGCCAGGAGCGCGACGTGCGCTCCGGCACCCTGGACGTCGCCGCGATCGTCGGGCTGCAGGTGGCCGCCACCCTGGCCGTCGCCGAGCGGGAGGAGCGGGCCGCGCGGCTGGCGGTGCTGCGCGACCGGCTGGTGGCCGGCGTCGTGGCGCAGGTGCCCGACGCCCAGCTCAACGGCGCCCCGCTGGACGACGTCGTCGCCGGGGGGCCGGGGCGGCTGCCGGGCAACGCCCACCTGTCCTTCCCCGGCGCCGAGGGGGATGCGCTGCTCATGCTGCTGGACGCCCGCGGCGTGGAGTGTTCCACCGGGTCGGCGTGCAGCGCGGGTGTCGCCCGGCCCAGCCACGTGCTGCTGGCCACCGGCGCCGACACCGACCGAGCGCGCAGCTCGCTGCGGTTCAGCCTCGGGCACACCTCGACCGACGCCGACGTCGACGCGGTGCTCGACGTGATCGGTCCGGTCGTGGAGCGGGCGCGGCGGGCCGGGATGGGGCGGCGGTGACCATGCGGGTGCTCGCCGCGATGAGCGGGGGTGTGGACTCCGCGGTCGCCGCGGCGCTGGCCGTCGAGGCGGGGCACGACGTCACCGGCGTCCACCTGGCGCTGTCGCCGGACCGGCAGACGCTGCGCAGCGGCGCCCGCGGCTGCTGCAGCGTCGAGGACGCCCACGACGCGCGCCGGGTCGCCGACGAGCTCGGCATCCCGTTCTACGTGTGGGACCTCGCCGAGCGGTTCGCCGAGGACGTCGTCGAGGACTTCGTCGCCGAGTACGCCGCCGGCCGCACACCCAACCCCTGCCTGCGGTGCAACGAGAAGATCAAGTTCTCGGCGGTGCTGGACCGGGCGCAGGCGCTCGGCTTCGACGCGGTCGTCACCGGGCACCACGCCCGGCTGTCCGGCGGGGAGCTGCGGCGGTCGGTCGACGCGGCGAAGGACCAGTCCTACGTGCTCGCCGTCCTCACCGCCGGGCAGCTGGCCGGCGCGGTCTTCCCGCTCGGGTCGATGACCAAGCAGCGGGTCCGCGAGATCGCCGCCGAGCGCGGGTTCGCCGTCGCGACCAAGGCCGACTCGCACGACATCTGCTTCATCCCCGACGGGGACACCCGCGGCTTCCTCGCCCGCCGGCTCGGGGAGCAGCCGGGGCCGGTCGTCGACGCGGCCACCGGCGCGACGGTGGGGGAGCACGCGGGCGCCTACGGGTTCACCGTCGGCCAGCGCCGCGGGCTCGGCGTCGCCGTCGGCGACTCGCGGCCGCGCTACGTGCTGGGCATCGAGCCGGTGACCCGCACGGTGACCATCGGCACCGCCGACCTCGCCGGGGTGTCCGACGTGCGCACCGCCCCGCCGACCTGGACCGGCGCGGTGCCCGCGCTGCCCTTCCGCGCCGAGGTCCAGCTGCGCGCGCACGGCACGCCGGTGCCGTGCGAGGTCACCGCGGGGGACGACGGTGGGCTGCGGCTGCTGCTCGGCGCCCGGCAGCGCGGCGTGGCACCCGGGCAGTCGGCGGTGCTGTACGCCCCCGACGCCGACCTCGGCGACCTGGTGCTGGGGCAGGGCACGGTCCTCGCCACCTCGTGAAGGACCCCCTGCCCCCCCACTCGGCCCCCTCCCGGGTCCCGCCGCGAGCGTGCGAGCGGAGGGGGAGGGCGTCCTTCCACCTGCAGGGGGCCGCCCGCCGCCGCCCGACGGACTACCGTCGCCGCCGTGGCCCCGCTGGACCCCGTCTCGCCCACCGACCCCGACGTCCCGTCCGACCTCGCCGCCGCACCGGGGAGCCGCGGTGCAGGGCCGGCGCCGTGGGGACCGGCCACCGGCGTCGGCTCGCTGCCCGGCGACGACCCGGCCGAGGCGCTGCGGGTGGTCACCGGCGAGCTGCCGGACTTCCCGCACCTGCCCGAGCTGCCCGGCCGCGGTCCCGGTGCGGACCTGGTCGGGCGCAGCGCCGCGCTGCTGGTGGACCTGGCGGTCGAGCTGACGCCGGCCGGCTGGCGGCTGGTGCCGCGGTCGGGGATCGACCAGCGCCGTGCCCAGGAACTGCTGGCCCGTGACCTCGACGCGCTGCACGACGTCGCGGAGGGCTACACGGGCCCCCTCAAGGTGCAGGCCGCCGGGCCGTGGACGCTGGCCGCGGGCCTCGAGCGCACCCGCGGCGACCGCGCCGTCGTCGACGCCGGAGCGCGCCGCGACCTGGCGCAGTCGCTCACCGAGGGGCTCGCCGCGCACGTCACCGCCGTCGCCGCGCGGGTGCCCGGTGCGCGGGTCGTCGTGCAGCTCGACGAGCCGTCGCTGCCCGCCGTCCTCGCCGGCGCGCTGCCCACCGCGAGCGGGTGGGGCCAGCTGCCCGCCGTCGAGGCGACGGTGGTGGAGCAGGAGCTCGCCGCCGTCGTCGGTGCGCTGCCGGGCCCGGTGGTGGTGCACTGCTGCGCCGACCGGGCGCCGCTGGAGCTGCTCCGCTCCGCGGGGGCGGCCGCCGTCTCCTTCGACCTCGGCCTGGTGCAGGACCTCGACGCGCTCGGCACCGCGATCGAGGCCGGGACGCACCTGCTCCCCGGCGTCGTCCCGGGCACCGACGCCCCGCTGCCCGCGCCGAAGGCGACCGCGTCCCGGCTGCAGGCGTGGTGGCGCGAGCTCGGCTTCCCCGCCGAGCAACTGCACGAGGCGGTCACCCTCACCCCCTCCTGCGGGCTGGCCGGCGCGACGCCCGGCTACGCGCGCCGGGCCATGGCCCACGTCCGCGAGGCCGCGAAGTACCTGCTGCCCGAGTGACGTACACGGCCGGGTGATCGCGGGTTCGCCGTCGTAGCCGCCGGATACCGTTCGGCCGTGACCACCGACGCCGAACTGGACGAGCCGCAGGTCGAGGCCCCGATCGAGCGCGAGGACCTCACCGAGGTCCCCGACGACGCGCGGACCCGGCACCGCGACCTGTCCGAGGAGCTCGACCGCTACGCGTTCGCCTATTACGTGCAGGACGCGCCGCTGGTCAGCGACGGCCAGTACGACGAGCTCATGGGCGAGCTCAAGGCCATCGAGGCCGCGCACCCGGCGCTGGTCACGCCGGACTCGCCGAGCCAGAAGGTCAACGGCGGCTTCGCCGCGACCTTCTCCCCGGTCCGGCACCTGGAGCGGATGCAGAGCCTGGACAACGCGTTCTCCGGCGACGAGCTCTCCGCGTGGGCCGCCCGCGTCGAGCGCGAGGTCGGCACGGCCGCCGTCTACCTGTGCGAGCTCAAGGTCGACGGCGTCGCGGTGGACCTGGTCTACGAGCGCGGCCGGCTGGTGCGCGCTGCCACCCGGGGGGACGGCGTCACGGGGGAGGACGTCACCGCCAACGTGCGCACGATGGACGACGTCCCGCAGCAGCTCACCGGGGACGACGTCCCGCCGCTGCTCGAGGTGCGCGGCGAGGTCTACTTCCCGATCGCCGGCTTCGCCGACGTGAACTCGGGCCTGGTCGAGCAGGGCAAGGCCCCGTTCGCCAACCCGCGGAACGCGGCCGCGGGGTCGCTGCGCCAGAAGGACCCGCGGGTCACCGCCTCCCGCCCGCTGCGCCTGGTGGTGCACGGTCTCGGCGCGAGCGAGGGGTTCACGATGGAGCGGCAGTCGGACGCCTACGCGCGGCTGCGCGCGCTGGGCCTGCCGGTGAGCGACCGGTTCGAGGTGGTCGACGACCTCGAGGGCGTGTGGGCCTACATCGAGCGCTACCGCGCGCAGCGGCACTCGGTGGAGCACGAGATCGACGGCGTGGTGGTCAAGGTCGACCAGGTCGCGCTGCAGCGCCGGCTGGGTTCCACCTCGCGGGCGCCGCGGTGGGCGATCGCCTTCAAGTACCCGCCGGAGGAGGCCACCACCACACTGCTCGACATCCGGGTCAACGTCGGGCGCACCGGGCGGGTCACGCCGTTCGCCTACATGGAGCCGGTGAAGGTCGCCGGGTCGACGGTGCAGCTGGCGACGCTGCACAACGCCAGCGAGGTGAAGCGCAAGGGCGTGCTGATCGGCGACACCGTCGTCATCCGCAAGGCCGGCGACGTGATCCCCGAGGTGCTGGGCCCGGTGGTCGCCGCGCGCACCGGCGACGAGCGCGAGTTCGTCATGCCCACGCACTGCCCGGAGTGCGGCACGGAGCTGCGGCCGGAGAAGGAGGGCGACGCCGACATCCGGTGCCCGAACGCCCGGTCCTGTCCCGCGCAGCTGCGGGAGCGGGTCTTCCACGTGGCCGGTCGCGGCGCCTTCGACATCGAGAACCTCGGGTACGAGGCCGCGATCGCCCTGCTGCAGGGCGGCCTGCTGCAGGACGAGGGCGACCTGTTCTCCCTCGACGAGGAGAAGCTGGAGCGGACGGCGTTCTTCACCAAGAAGGACGGCGCGCTGTCGGCCAACGGGCGCAAGCTGCTGGCCAACCTGCAGACCCGCAAGGACGTGCCGCTGTGGCGGGTGCTGGTCGCGCTGTCGATCCGGCACGTCGGCCCGACCGCGGCCCAGGCGCTGGCCCGGGACTTCCGGTCGCTGGACCGGATCGCCGAGGCCTCCGAGGAGGAGTTGGCCGCGGCCGACGGCGTGGGGTCGACGATCGCCCGCTCGGTCACGGACTGGTTCACCGTCGACTGGCACCGCGAGGTGGTCGAGAAGTGGCGGGCCGCCGGGGTGCGCATGGCCGACGAGGGGGAGGGCGCCGGACCGGGGCCGCTCACCGGCGTCACCGTCGTCGTCACCGGCTCGCTGCGCGACTTCAGCCGCGACCAGGCGGTCGCGGCGATCCAGGAGCGCGGCGGCAAGGTGACCGGGTCGGTGAGCAAGAAGACCGGCTTCGTGGTCGTGGGTGCCGACCCGGGCAGCAAGTACGACAAGGCGGTGCAGGTGAAGGCGCCGGTCCTCGACGACGACGGCTTCCGCGTGCTGCTGGACGACGGGCCCGACGCGGCCCGCGCGGTGGCGACCATCGGCGACGGCAGCGAGCCGGCCGCCGCCCGGCCCGCCGACGACTGAGTCGCCACGGCGGAGACCGGCTTCCGGAGCGGGTCCTGGCCGAGTGCGCAGTCGCGGTCGGCGACACGCGCCGACACGCCGTCGGGGACGACCGCAACCGCCCACTCGGCAGCGTGGCCGTGCCGAACGGCCGGGCCGCGGATCTCAGGCCGGCGGCAGGTGTGCGACGCCGGCCGCGATGCCGGCGAGGTGGACCAGCCGCAGCAGCTCCGAGCGGCGGTACGCCGGCCCGCCCGAGCGGCCGAGGACGACCGCCGTCCGCGGGCTGCCGAACGGGGTGGCCATCATCTCGATCGCCATCTCCCGCCAGCGCTCCGGCAGCCAGTCGGCCTCGCTGGGCAGCAGCTGCGCACCGGTCATCGGCAGCCAGGGCAGGGTCATCCCGTCGAAGGCCGGCGCGGCGTCGGACGCGGCCAGCACCGTGCACGGGCCCCCGTCCCCGGAGAGGACGGCGGCCCAGCCGCTGTGGAAGACCCGCGGCAGCTCGGCCGCCAGCAGCTTCACGGCGAGGGTGGGCGGGCCTGGCGTCGCCGCTCGGGCGAGGGCCTCGAGCAGCTCGAGTTCGCGGTGGGTGTCGAGCGGCCCGTGGAAGGGGCGCAGGGCCTCCACCTGCACGCCGGGCACCGCCTGCGCGGCGGTGATCAGGCTGTCGGGCAGCCGGCCGGCGGGCAGGTCCACGACGATGTCGTCGACCGCGACGCCGCCGCCCCGCTCGAGCACGTCGACGGACACGATGTCGATGCCCGCCTCGCCCAGTGCCGTGGCCACGGCGCCCAGGATGCCGGGGCGGTCGGGCACGACCAGCCGAAGGAGATGGGACACGGTTCCTCCGTGTTCGAGGTTCGGGCCGATCTCCGTCGATCGCGGGTGGCGACAGCTTCCCGCATCGACCGCCCGCCGGTCGAGCGACCTCCCGGAGCCGCCTCCGGCCGACCGGCGCAGGGGTGCTGCCACGTACAGTGGCTGGGTTCCGACCGTGGTGACGAGCGCCCGTCGAGCGCCGACCGAGGAGAGTCCCGCCCCAGCATGAGCACCCCCTCCCCGCAGGAGACGACCGAGTCGCAGGCGCCGGCCGCGCTCGGCCGCGAGGACGCCGCCGGACTCGGGCGCGAGGACGCCGCCGGACTCCGGCGCGATGACGCCGCCGGACTCGGGCGCGATGACGTCGCGCACCTGGCCCGGCTGGCCCGGCTGGCGCTCACCGACGAGGAGCTCGACCACTTCGCCGGGCAGCTGTCCGCGGTGCTCGACGCGGTGGCCGCGGTGGGGAAGGCCGACGTCGCCGACGTCCCGCCGATGACCCACGCGGTACCGCTGACCAACGTCGCGCGCGAGGACGTCGTCACCCCGAGCCTGCCGCGGGACGCCGTCCTGGCGCAGGCGCCGGCCGCGGAGGACGACCGCTTCCGCGTGCCGCAGATCCTGGGGGAGGAGGAGTGAGGACCTCGGTGGACACCGACCTGACGAACCTGGACGCCGCCGAGCTCGGCCGCCGGCTGGCGGCCGGCGAGACGAGCTCGGTCGAGCTCACCCGGGCCTACCTCGACCGCATCGCCGCGCAGGACGACGTCCTCGGCGCCTACCTGCACGTCGACGCCGAGTCCGCGCTGGCCCGCGCCGGCGAGGTCGACGCCGCCCGCGCCGCCGGTGCGGAGCCCGGCCCGCTGGCCGGCCTGCCGGTCGCGGTCAAGGACGTCTTCGTCACCGAGGGCGTGCCCACGACCAGCGGCTCGAAGATCCTCGAGGGCTGGCACCCGCCGTACGACGCGACCGTCGTCCGCCGGCTCAAGGCCGCCGGCACGGTGCTGCTCGGCAAGACCAACATGGACGAGTTCGCGATGGGCTCCTCCACCGAGAACTCGGCCTACCGTCCGACCCGCAACCCGTGGGACCCCGACCGGATCCCCGGCGGCTCCTCGGGCGGGTCCTCCGCGGCGGTCGCCGGCGGGCTCGCCCCGTGGGCGCTGGGCACCGACACCGGCGGCTCGATCCGCCAGCCCGCCGCCGTGACCGGGCTGGTCGGGCACAAGCCCACCTACGGCTCGGTCTCCCGCTACGGCCTGATCGCGTTCTCCTCCAGCCTCGACCAGGCCGGCCCGATGGCGCGAACCGTGCTCGACGCCGCGATCCTGCACGAGGCCATCGGCGGGCACGACCGGTGCGACTCGACCAGCATCGACGCCCCCGTGCCGGTCCTCATCAAGGCCGCGCAGGAGGGCGCCCGTGGCGAGCTGGCCGGCCTGCGGGTCGGCGTGGTCCGCGAGCTCGGCGGCGACGGGCACACCGACGGCTACGAGGCCGGGGTCCTCGACCGGGTGCGGGAGACCGTCGAGCTGCTCGAGGGCATGGGCGCCGAGGTCCGCGAGGTCTCGTGCCCGGCGTTCGACCTGGCGCTGCCGGCCTACTACCTGATCGCGCCCAGCGAGGCGTCGTCGAACCTGGCCCGCTTCGAGGGCATGCGCTTCGGCCTCCGGGTGGGCGACGACGGCAGCCGCTCCCTCGAGGAGGTCATGTCGCTGACCCGCGAGCAGGGCTTCGGCCCCGAGGTGAAGCGGCGGATCGTGCTCGGCACCTACGCGCTGTCGGCCGGGTACTACGACGCCTACTACGGGCAGGCGCAGAAGGTCCGCACGCTGATCACCCGCGACTTCACCACCGCGTTCCACGACGTCGACGTGCTGGTCAGCCCGACCAGCCCGACCGTGGCGTGGCCGCTCGGCGCCCGCGTCGACGACCCGCTGGCGATGTACGCCGCCGACCTGTGCACCCTGCCGGCCAGCCTCGCCGGGCTCCCGGCCATCTCCGTGCCGTGCGGGCTGTCCGAGGGGCTGCCGGTCGGCTTCCAGGTCATGGCGCCCGCGCTGGCCGACGACCGCTGCTACCGGGTCGCCGCCGCGGTCGAGGCGGCCCTGGACGCCGCCCGCGGCTCCCGGCTGCTCGACGAGCTGGCGAAGCGGTGGGCCGCCTCGTGAGCGAGCCTGCGAGCTCACGCATGAGCACAGCCACCGCGGTCACGCGGCCGACGAGCGCCACCGAGGAGGACGCGTGAACGGCGCGCTCAAGGCGGCGTGGGGCCTCACCGCGTTCGTCGTCCTGGTGGGCCTCATCGGCTGGATCACCACCGGCGAGGCCTTCTTCGCCGTCTTCCTCGTCCTGGGCGTGCTGACCGCCGTGGGCGCCGTGCTGACCGGCCGCTCCGTCCGCAAGGAGAACGACTCCCGATGAGCGACACCCTGGTCGACTACGACGAGCTCCTCACCCGGTACGAGCCGGTCATCGGCCTGGAGACCCACGTCGAGCTCGGCACCGCGTCGAAGATGTTCTGCGGCTGCGCGACCACCTTCGGCGCCGAGCCCAACACCCAGACGTGCCCGGTCTGCCTGGGCCTGCCCGGCTCGCTGCCGGTGGCCAACGCGGCCGCCATCGAGGCGACCATCCGCATCGGCCTCGCGCTGGGCTGCCGGATCGCGTCGTGGTGCCGCTTCGCCCGGAAGAACTACTTCTACCCGGACATCCCCAAGGGCTTCCAGACCAGCCAGTACGACGAGCCGCTGTGCACCGCCGGCCACCTCGACGTCGAGGTCGACGGCGAGACCCACCGCGTGGAGATCGAGCGCGTGCACCTCGAGGAGGACACCGGCAAGAACCTGCACGTCGGCGGGTCCACCGGGCGGATCCACGGCGCCTCGCACTCGCTGGTCGACTTCAACCGGGCCGGCATCCCGCTCGTCGAGATCGTCACCCGGCCGATCCCCGGCGCCGGCGCCAAGGCCCCCGAGGTCGCCCGCGCCTACGTCACCGAGCTGCGCGAGATCATCCAGACCCTGGGTGCCTCCGACGTCCGGATGGAGCAGGGCAGCCTGCGCTGCGACGTGAACACCTCGCTGGCGCCCATCGGCAGCCTCGAGTGGGGCACCCGCACCGAGACCAAGAACGTCAACTCCCTGCGCAGCGTCGAGCGGGCGGTCCGGTACGAGATGCGCCGTCAGGCCGCCGTCCTCGACGCCGGGGTCCGGGTGCTGCAGGAGACCCGGCACTTCCACGAGGACACCGGCAGCACCTCGCCCGGCCGCAGCAAGGAGGAGGCGACCGACTACCGGTACTTCCCCGAGCCCGACCTGGTGCCGGTCGCGCCCGACGCCGAGTGGGTCGAGAAGCTCGCGGCCGCGCTGCCGGAGCTGCCCGCCGCCCGTCGCGCGCGGCTGCAGGAGGAGTGGGGCCTGTCGGCCACCGAGATGGCCTGGCTGGTCAACGCCGGCGCGCTCGGCCTGGTCGACGCCACGGTGGCCGCCGGTGCCACGCCGGCCGACGCCCGCAAGTGGTGGCTGGGCGAGCTCGCCCGGCGCGCCAACGACGCCGGCGTGGAGCTCTCCGAGCTGGCCGTGACGCCGCAGCAGGTCGCCGAGCTGACCCGGCTGGTCGCCGAGGGCACCGTGAACGACCAGCTGGCCCGGCAGGCCCTGGACGGGGTGCTCGCCGGCGAGGGCGACCCGGCGCAGGTCGTGCAGGCCCGCGGTCTCGCGGTGATGGGGGAGTCCGACGAGCTGGTGGCTGCCGTCGAGGCCGCGATCGCCGGGGCGCCCGACGTCGTCGCCAAGGTCCGGGGCGGCAAGGTGCAGGCCCTCGGCGCGCTGGTCGGTGCGGTCATGAAGGCCACCCGCGGCAAGGCCGACGCGGCAACGGTGAAGCGCATGCTCGAGGAGCGCGTGGTCGGTCAGTAGTGCCTGGTGGTCCTCGGTGTGGGGCCCGGAGGGTCCCCACGGGGGACGACGCAGCGGCTCCACGCGACCGGGGACGGCACGTGGCCGCGGTGCGGTCCGGAGGACCGCAGTGTCACAGCGGCGAGTCGGAGGCCCCGCCCGGCGGGAAGACGCGCAGCACGCGGTCGTCGTCCTCGGCCGGGGTGCCGACGCCGTCCTTGTTGGACGTGGTGACCCACAGCGCGCCCTCGCCGTCGAGGACGACGGTCCGCAGCCGGCCGTAGCGGTCGGTGAGGAACTCGGCGGGCTCCTCGGCGAGCGCGCCGCTGCCGTCGAGCAGCACGGTGTGGATGCGGCGGCCGTCCAGCGCGCCGACGAAGACGGTGCGCCCGGCGACCGCGCAGCCGCCGAGGCCGCCCTCGGCCGCGGGGAACTGCACGACCGGGCCGGTGCTGTCCGGCCCCTCGGTCGGCCAGCCGGCGTCGCCACCCGCGGTGACCGCGTCGAGTTCGTCGGGCCCCTGCGCGGAGTCGTCGGTGGCGTGGAGCGACTCCTCCCTGCCCAGGCACAGCGCCGTCACATCGGCGTGGCCGGTGCTGTACACCGGACCGGCGCCCACCGGGCGGCCGAAGACGTCGACGTGCAGCACCTTGCCGGCCAGCGATGCGGGGTCCTGGGCCAGCGCGGGGTTGCCGGTGTCCCCGGTGCCCACGAACAGCGTGCCGTCGGCGGCGAACACCAGCCCGCCGCCGTTGTGGACCTCGCCGCGGGGGATGCCGGTGAAGACCGGGTTCGGGGTGCCGCCCATGGGGAAGCGGACCACCCGGTTGTCGGTGGCGGTGGAGACGTAGGCGTAGAACAGCCCGTCCTCGGCGAAGGTCGGCGAGAGGGCCAGGCCCAGCAGCCCGCCGTCGCCGGCGGTGTCGATGCCGCCGACGGTCATCAGCTCGCGGGCGGGAGAGCGGTCGGGGAAGACCTGCAGCAGCCGCCCGGTCTCCCGCTCCCCGACGACCGCGCTGCCGTCGGGCAGCACGACCAGGCCGGTGGGGACGGTGAGGCCGGAGGCGACCACGTTCGGGTCGCCGGCCTCCTCCTCGGCCTCGGGGTCGGCCGGATCGCCCGGCCCGGGCGCCTGCGGGGTCTCCGTGGGTGGGCCCACCTGCGGCGGGGGGCCCTCCGGCCGCGGGCGGAACGGGCCGGCCGGCTCGTAGCCGTCGCTGCCGCAGCCGGCGAGGACGACGGCCAGCAGGGCGGCGCCCGCCAGGCCCCGTCCCCGTCGCGCGCGCTGCCGGCTCACTCCTCGAACAGTACGTGCGGGGGCCGGGAGCGCGGCCGCATCAGGCGGGGCCGGGTGCGGCGATGCGGCCACCGGAGACGGCGGCCAGGCGGGGCAGGTCGCGGGCGCGCAGGACCGGCAGCCGCAGCTCGGTGCCGCGGGTCGTCACCAGCCACAGGTCGCCCCGCTCGGCCACGCGGATCCCCGCCACCTCGGTCCACGGCACGGACCGGGCAGCGGCCAGGGAGCGGACGGTGACGCCGCCGTCGCCGACGTCCACCCCGACCCGCAGCACCCAGGCCGCGGCCACGACGGGGACGAGCAGGAACACCGGCGTCCACACCGCGGCGGAGGCCAGGGGCACGGTGCAGACGGCCAGGACGAGCACCGGCAGCAGCGCGACCCGGCTCATCCGGAAGCTCGCCGTCGCCACGTCCGGACATCCTCCCAGACCGGATCAGGCCGGATCAGGCCGACAGCCGCGCCAGCCGGTCGGCCGCGTCGCCGCCCTCCGCGGCGGTGTAGACGACCAGCTGCAGGCCCGGGGCGTCGGCCGGGGTGAGCTGGTGGTGCTCGAGCAGCAGCGTCCCGACCCGCGGGTGCTCGAAGCGCCGCTCCGAGGAGCTGAACCGGTCGACGTCGTGGCTGGCCCAGCCGGCGCGGAAGTGCGGGCTGGCCGCCTCCAGCCGGGCCACCAGGTCGACCACCTCCGGGTCGGCCAGCCGCGGGCCGACCTCGGCGCGGAACTGGGTGAGGAAGCGGCGGCTGTCGGTGGTCCAGTCGCCGAGCAGGCCCCGGACGGCCGGATCGGTGAAGACCAGCCAGAGCAGGTTGCGCTCGGCCGCGGGGACGGCGGCCACGCCGGGGTAGAGCCGCTCGTAGGCGCGGTTCCAGCCGACGATCGTCCAGCCGGCCGTGATCGCGTAGGCGGGAGAGGGCCCCAGCGCGTCGAGCAGCCGCTGCACGTGCGCGGGCAGCTCGTCGGCCGCACAGGCGGGGGCGACGCCGCCGTGCCCGGTCAGCCGCAGCACGTACTCGTGCTCGGCCGGCGACATCCGCAGCGTGCGCGCCAGCGCGTCGACCACCTGCCGCGACGGGCGGATGTCGCGGCCCTGCTCCAGCCACGTGTACCAGGTGTGGCTCACCCCGGAGAGCAGCGCGACCTCCTCGCGGCGCAGGCCCGGCGTCCGCCGCGGACCCCCCGACGGGAGCCCCGCGACCCGGGGGTCGACCTGGCGGCGCCGCGACCGCAGGAACTCCGCGAGCTCGCGGCGGGCGGTGGCGCTGGGGGGCACGGCGGACTCCGGGAGGGTCTCGGTGGTGGTGTCGGTACCAGTATCAGTCGTCTCTGGGGCCACCCGGCCGACCGGCCTACGCTGCTGTGACGTGCGGGAGCCCGCCAGCTCGCGCAGCGACAGAGCACGACGAGTCGGCACGAGGTCGACCAGCGCCAGCGAGGAGAACGAGTGACGACCGTCGAGGACCCCCGCACCACCACCGCCGACGTCAAGCCCCGCAGCCGCGAGGTGACCGACGGCATCACCCGGGCCCCGGCGCGGGCGATGCTCCGCGCGGTCGGGATGGGCGACGACGACTGGGAGAAGCCGCAGATCGGCGTCGCCTCGTCGTGGAACGAGATCACCCCCTGCAACCTCTCGCTGGACCGGCTGGCCAAGCGGGCCAAGGAGGGCGTGCACGCCGCCGGCGGCTACCCGCTGGAGTTCGGCACCATCTCCGTCTCCGACGGCATCTCGATGGGCCACGAGGGGATGCGCGCCTCGCTGGTCTCCCGGGAGGTCATCGCCGACTCGGTCGAGACGGTGATGTTCGCCGAGCGGCTCGACGGCTCGGTGCTGCTGGCCGGCTGCGACAAGTCCCTGCCCGGCATGCTCATGGCCGCCGCCCGGCTCGACCTGGCCAGCGTCTTCGTCTACTCCGGCTCGATCCTGCCGGGACGGCTCGGCGACCGGGACAACCTGACGATCATCGACGTCTTCGAGGGCGTCGGCGCCTGCGCGCGCGGGCTGATCAGCCGCGAGGACCTCGACGCCATCGAGAAGGCGGCCTGCCCGGGCGAGGGCTCCTGCGGCGGCATGTACACCGCCAACACGATGGCCAGCGTCGCGGAGGCGCTGGGGATGGCGCTGCCCGGCAGCGCCGCGCCGCCCGCTCCCGACAGCCGCCGCGACGCCATCGCGATCGCCTCCGGCGAGGCCGTGGTCAACCTGCTGCGGCAGGGCATCACCGCCCGCCAGATCATGACGAGGAAGGCCTTCGAGAACGCGATCACGGTCGTCATGGCGCTCGGCGGCTCCACCAACGCCGTCCTGCACCTGCTGGCCATCGCGCACGAGGCGCAGGTCGACCTGACCCTCGACGACTTCAACCGGATCGGCGACCGCACGCCGCACCTGGCCGACGTCAAGCCGTTCGGCCGGTTCGTCATGACCGACATCGACCGCGTCGGCGGCGTCCCGGTGGTGCTCCGCGCCCTGCTCGACGCCGGCCTGCTGCACGGCGACGTCCTCACCGTGACCGGAAAGACGATGGCGGAGAACCTGGCCGAGATCTCCCCGCCGGACCTGGACGGCACGATCGTCCACGCGATGAGCGACCCGATCCACAGGACCGGCGGGCTGACCATCCTGCGCGGCTCGCTGTCCCCGGACGGCGCGGTCGTGAAGTCCGCGGGCTTCGACGCCGACGTCTTCGAGGGCACCGCCCGCGTCTTCGACGGGGAGCAGGGCGCGATGGACGCCGTCACCGAGGGCACGCTGCAGGCCGGCGACGTCGTGGTGATCCGCTACGAGGGTCCCCGGGGCGGGCCGGGCATGCGCGAGATGCTCGCCGTCACCGGTGCCATCAAGGGTGCGGGCCTGGGCAAGGACGTCCTGCTGCTCACCGACGGCCGGTTCTCCGGCGGGACGACGGGCCTGTGCGTCGGCCACGTCGCGCCCGAGGCCACCGACGGCGGCCCCATCGCCTTCGTGCAGGACGGCGACCGGATCCGGCTGGACCTCACCACCCGCACCCTCGACCTGCTGGTGGACGACGACGAGCTCGCCCGCCGGCGGCAGGACTGGCGGCCGCTGGCCCCGCGCTACACCACCGGCGTCCTCGGCAAGTACGCCAAGCTGGTGAGCTCGGCGGCCCAGGGCGCGGTCTGCGGCTAGCAGCGGACCCCCGCGCCCGCCCCTGCGAGGGGGGCCGGCCGCGGGGCCGTCCCCCGGAGGGGTGAGGGCCGGGGCTCCGCGGGTGTCGGAACCCCGGCCACCTGCCGACTGAGCAGGTGTGGACAAGCTGCGGTGGTGGCTCCTCGGGAGCACCGTGCCCGTGGGCGTCGCCTGCGCGGTGTGCGCCGGCACGCCCGGCCCGGGGTACCTCGGGGACCTCGCGCTCGCCGCGCTCGGCGTCGCCACCGCCGCCGTGCTGTGGATCGCGGGACGGTCCGGGCCCTCCGGGTGGCGGGGCTGGCGGCTGTTCGCCCTCGCCCCGCTGATGCCGGTGCTGGGCCTGGTCGCGGTCACGGTCGCGGCGCCGGACTCGCCGCTGGAGCAGGCCGCCGTCCGCTGGCTGCCCACCGTCCCCGGCTACGTCATCGCCGTCGTCGCCATCCTCACCCTCGTGCCGCCCGCGCGGCTGCGGGGCGGAGCACGCCCGGCCGTCGAGCTCGCCCTCTTCCTCACCGCCTGCGTGCTCGTCGTGCAGGTGCTCGTGCTCGGCCCCGACCTCAGCTGGCTGGACCTCACGCCGACCGGGCGCGCCGTCCTCGCCGCGGCCGTCGTCGTCACCTCGGCCACCGTGGCCGCCGCCGTCCTGCTCCTCGGCGTCATCGAGAGCCGCCGCCAGCACGTGGCGCTCGTCCTCCTTGCGGCCACCACGCTGCTGGCCCCCGGCCGGGCGCTGGGCACCTCGTCGACCCTGCTCGGGGAGCAGGCCGTCGGCGACGTCGGCCGCTTCCTCGTCGCCGCGGGGCTGGTGCTGCTCGGCGCCGCGGCCCTGCTCGACCCGGGCCCGTGCCCCGACGTCCGCCGGCACCCGCGCACCGGCCGGTCGACGCTCCTGCGCCAGCTGCTGCCGCACCTGGCGATGACCGTCGCCTGCTTCGGCGCCGCCGCGGTGTCGCTCACCGGGCACCGGATCAACCCGGTGATCGCCGTCGGCGGCTCGCTGTGCGCGGTGCTGGCCGTGCTGCACCGCTGGCTCACCGCCCGCGAGGAACAGCACCTCGGCGCCCGGCTGCGGCGCAGCGAGGCCTACTTCCGCTCCCTCGTCGCCGCCAGCAGCGACGCCGTCCTCATCCTCGACGGCGGTCTGCGGGTGACCTGGTCCTCACCCAGCCTGGGGACGACGCTCGGCGACGCCGGGGCCGTTCCCGTGGGCGCCGACCTGCGCGAGCTGGTGCACCCCGACGACGCCTCGCCCCTCGCCCGGGCGCTGCAGCCCGCGGCCGGGTCCGCCGCGCCGGCCGGCGTGCTGCAGCTCCGGCTGCGGCACGCCGACGGCAGCTGGCGGCACCTGGAGGCCGGCATCTCGGACCTGCGCTCGGACGCGGTCGTGGGCGCCGTCGTCCTGCACTGCCGCGACACGACCGAGCGGGTCGCGCGGGAGGAGACGCTCGAGCAGGTCGCGTTCACCGACCCCGTCACCGGGCTGCCCAACCGGGCCGGCTGCGAGCGCCGGCTCGAGCAGGCGCTGGCCTCCGGCGGGCCGGCCTGCGGCAGCCTGCTGCTCATCGAGCTCCACGGCCTGGACGAGGTGCGCGAGGACGCCGGCCGCGACGTCGTCCCCGAGGTGCTGGTCGAGGTCGGGCGGCGGCTGCGGGCCACCGTGCGCGGCTCCGACCCCGTCAGCCGGGTGGGTGGCGGGGCCTTCGCCGTCCTCGCCGATGGCACGCCGCAGGCGGTGGACCTGCTGGCCGACCGCTGCCTGTCGGTGATCGAGCAGCCGCTGGACACCAGCGCCGGCGTCTTCGACCTCAGCGCCGCCATCGGCGTCGTCGACCTCGGCTCCGCGGAGTCGGTGCCCGACCTGCTGACCCGCGCCGAGCTCGCCGTCCGCGCGGCGACGGCCGCCGGCCCGGGGACCGCGCAGCGGTACCGGCCGGCCCTCGGCAGCGCCGCCGACCGGCGGGCCCGCCTGCGCGAGGACCTGCCGGGCGCCTGGGAGCGCGGCGAGCTGTCGGTGCTCTTCCAGCCGGTGGTCTCCCTCGCGGAGCAGCGGGCGACCGGCGTGGAGGCGCTGCTGCGCTGGCAGCACCCCGTGTTCGGCGAGGTGCCCCCGGCGGAGTTCGTGCCGATCGCCGAGCGCGCCGGGGTCATCGGGGAGCTGCAGCGGTGGGCGCTGGAGCACGCCGCCGCGGTCGTGCTGACCCTGCCGCACGCCGGCACGCCGCTGCGGCTGGGCGTGAACATCTCCGCCTCGCACGTCTCTGCCCGGACCCTGGTCCGCGACGTCGCCGCGGTGCTGCAGTCGACCGGGCTGGCGCCGGAGCGGCTGATCCTGGAGATCACCGAGGCGACCCTGATGTCCGAGGGCGAGCACGTGGCCGTCGACATGGAGGCGCTGCGGCTCATGGGCGTGCACGTGGCGCTCGACGACTTCGGCACCGGTCGCTCCTCGCTGGCGCACCTGACCCGGCTGCCGATCGACGTGCTCAAGCTCGACCACACGTTCGTGCTCCGGGTGGACCGCGACCCGAAGGCGCGTGCGCTGTGCGAGTCGGTCGTCGGGATCGCCGCCGCGCTGGGCATGGACGTCGTGGCCGAGGGCGTGGAGACGCCGGCGCAGCTCGGCTCGCTGCGCGCTGCGGGCTGCGGCTTCGCGCAGGGCTTCCTGCTGGCCCGCCCGATGCGCCCGCAGGACCTCGTCGACGTGCTCGGGGACGGGGCCGGCCAGCTGTGGCCGGGCCTCGTGGGGTCCCACTGATGCCCGCCGTCCGGGCCGTCCCCGTGCTGGCGCTGCTCGGCCTGCTCGCCGTCGTCACCGCGTCCCTGGAGCTGACCGGTCACCCGCTGAGGGCGGTCCTCGTCCACGCCTGCCTGGCGCTCGCCTCGGGCGCGACGGCCTCCGTGGTCGGCCGGGCCGCGACCCGGCTGTCCGGCCCGTCCGGGGCGCCCTGGCGCGCGCTCGCGCTCGCCGCGGCGCTGCTCGCGGTGGGACAGGGCATCACGGCGGTGCGCGCCGGGGGCGACCTCGGCTCCGGAGGCGTCGAGGACGTGCCGATGCTCGCGGCCGTGCCGGTGGCCGTCGTGGCGGCCGTCCGGCTGCTGCCCGCGCGGTCGTCCCGCCGGCTGGGGTCCCGGGTGCTGCTCGACGGCGCGATCCTCACCCTGGCCGTCGGGGTCGTCGGCCACGTGCTCCTGGCCGACCGGCTCTCCGAGGTGGAGAGCGCGGCCGACGGGCTGATCTCGGTCGGCTACCCGGCCGCGGGCGCGCTGCTGTGCGGCGTCGGGCTGGTCACCGTCACCGCGGTCCGCCGCGCCCGCCGACGTGCGGCCGGCTGGCTGCTGCTCACCTACGTCGCGATGGCCGTCGTCGCGGTGAGCGGCGCTCTGGGCCACACCGTCGGCAGCACCGCGACCGTCGTCGTCACCGATCAGGCCTGGGTGGCCATGCTCGCCGCCGTGGTGTTGGGCGTGCGGGCCGACCGCGGGGACCCGGCAGCGCCCGACCACGATCAGCCCGCCGTCCCGCTGCGCGGTGTCGTGCTCGCGTCGGCCGCTGCCTACGCCGTCCAGCTGGTGCTCGTCCTCAGCGTCCTGCTCGGCCGGCCGATCGCGCCGGCCGAGGCCGCCGCGGGAGCGGCCCTCGTCGTCCTCACCGCCCTGCGCATGGTCCTCTGGGCGGCCGACGGCCACCGGCTCACCCGACGCCTGCTGCGGACCGAGGGCTACTTCCGCGCCCTGGTGCACAGCGGCGACGCGGTCACCCTCGTGCTCGACGGCACCGGCCGGATCGGCTGGGCCTCGGGCGCCGTGGAGGCCCAGCTGGGCTGGACCGACCGCGAGCTCACCGGGCGGCCGCTCGCCGAGCTGCTGGACGACGGCGACCGCGACCTGGTGGCCCGGGTGGCGCAGGCCGTGCGCGGCGGCACCACCGTGGGCGTGCTGCCCGCGACCGTGCGGCTGAGGACCCGGACCGGGGACCGGCGCGACGTCGACGTCACCGGCGCCGCCCGGGCCGGAGCGGCCCCGGCGGGGGTGTCCGGGCCCGCCGCCCGCGGGGGGCTGGTCCTGCACCTGCGCGACGTCACCGACCGCAGCAGCAGCCAGCGCGAGCTGGAGCGGATGGCCTACACCGACTTCCTCACCGGGCTGCCCAACCGCGCCCGTTTCATGGCCGCCCTCGACGAGGTGTCCGACGGCGCCGCCCCCGGCTGCCTGCTGCTGGTCGACCTGGACGGCTTCAAGGCGGTCAACGACGTCGCCGGGCACGACGCCGGTGACCGGCTGCTCTGCGAGGTGGCCGAGACCCTGCGCGCGGCCGCGCGGGAGGACGACGTCGTCGCCCGGCTCGGCGGTGACGAGTTCGCCGTCCTGGTACGGGCCGGCCGGGCGGAGGCCACCGTGCTGGCCGAGCGCCTGGTCGTGCTGCTCGACCGCGACCACCGGCCGCCGGCCCCCGACGGCAGCGCCCGCGGCGGGCTGGTCCTGCCGATCTCCGGCAGCGTCGGCGTGGCCGAGCTGCGCGCCGGCGGGGACCCCGCCGAGGCCGTGCGCCGGGCCGACCTGGCGCTGCGCGCGGCCAAGGCAGCCGGCAAGAACTGCGTCCGGACCACCGGCGAGGCGCTCGACCGGGTGGTCGACCGGCGCGCCCGGCTGGCCCGCGAGCTGCCCGACGCCATCGCCGACGGCGGCCTGTCGCTGGTCCTGCAACCCGTCGTGGGCGTGGACGAGGGTCGCGTGCTCGGGCTCGAGGCACTGGTGCGCTGGCGGCACCCGGTGCTGGGCGACGTCCCGCCGGAGGAGTTCGTCGGCGTGGCCGAGGACGAGGGCCTCATCGTGCCGCTGCAGCGCTGGGTGCTCGGCGCCGCGACCGCGGCCCTGGCCCCCCTGCTCGCCGAGGGGCACGACCTCCAGCTCGGCGTGAACGTCTCCGTCCGGCACCTGCAGGCCGGCTGCCTGGCCGCCGACGTCGCCCGGGCACTGACGGCCTCCGGCGTCCCGGCCGCCCGGCTGATGCTGGAGATCACCGAGTCGGTGCTCGTCGACGCCGAGGACCGGGTCGAGCAGGAGCTGGCCGCGCTCCGCGACTCCGGCTGCGTCATCTCGATCGACGACTTCGGCAAGGGCCACTCCACCCTCGCCCGGCTGTCCCGGCTGCCCGTCGACGTGCTCAAGATGGACCGCGACTTCGTGGCCCGCATCGAGGACGACCCGCGCACCGCGGCCGTCGTGGCCAGCGTCGTGGAGCTCGGCCGGACCCTGGGCATGGACGTCGTCGCCGAGGGCGTGGAGACCCCCGGACAGCTCGCCGCGCTGCGCCGGCTGGGCTGCCGGTTCCTGCAGGGCTACCTGCTCGGCCGCCCCGTCCCCGCCGCCGAGCTGCCCGCGGTGCTCGCCGCACCGGTCTCCGGCGTGCTGGACGGCGCGGAGCTCGCGTCCCACGTCTGACGACACGCGGTCCCACGCAATGGGACGGCTTGGTTGACGACCGGCCGCGTCGAGGCGCACAGTGGCCCCGTGCGCCCGGCTTGCCTGCTCCTCGTAGTCGCCTAGCGCGTCGGTCCCTCCCGACCGACGCGCTGACCCCTCTGTGCCCGCAGGCACGGGGGGTCTTTCGTTTGCGGGCCCCGACCTCACCACCGACGGCCGCCGGCCCGCGCCGCAGGCACCCGCGCCGCACACCGCACGGCCCCTCCCCGGGGCGCCCCGCAGAGAGCAAGGCCATGACACAGGCACCGCCAGGAGACGCCATGACCAGCACCACCCCGGGTGGGTCCGCCACCCGTGAGGCCGCCGAGGCACTGACCGGGGTCGAGACGGCCGCCCGCTCGGTCGAGGAGGCCGCCGCCGAGCCGCTCAGCGGCATCACCGGGGCGCAGAGCCTCGTGCGGTCGCTCGAGGCGGTCGGCGTCGAGGTCGTCTTCGGCATCCCGGGCGGGGCGATCCTGCCCGCCTACGACCCGCTGTTCGACTCGCGGGTCCGCCACGTGCTGGTCCGCCACGAGCAGGGCGCCGGGCACGCCGCGCAGGGCTACGCGCAGGCCACCGGCAAGGTCGGCGTCTGCATGGCCACCTCCGGCCCGGGCGCCACCAACCTGGTCACCCCGCTGGCCGACGCCTACATGGACTCGGTGCCGATGGTCGCCATCACCGGCCAGGTGCCGACGGCCGCGATCGGCACCGACGCCTTCCAGGAGGCGGACATCCGCGGCATCACGATGCCGATCACCAAGCACAACTTCCTGGTGACCGACGCCCGGCAGATCCCGCAGCGGATCGCCGAGGCCTTCCACCTGGCCGCCACCGGCCGGCCCGGCCCGGTGCTGGTCGACATCCCCAAGGACGTCCTGCAGGCGACGACCGACTTCTCCTGGCCGCCGCGGCTGGACCTGCCCGGCTACAAGCCGACCACCCGCCCGCACGGCAAGCAGGTGCGCGAGGCCGCCGCGCTGATCGCCGCCGCCCGCCGTCCGGTGCTCTACGTCGGCGGCGGCGTGCTCAAGGCACAGGCCACCACGGAGCTGGCCGAGCTGGTCGAGCTCACCGGCGCGCCCGTCGTCACCACGCTGATGGCGCGCGGCGCCTTCCCCGACAGCCACCCGCAGAACCTGGGCATGCCGGGCATGCACGGCAACGTCACCGCGGTCACCGCGCTGCAGAAGGCCGACCTGATCGTCGCCCTCGGCGCCCGGTTCGACGACCGGGTCACCGGCCAGCTCTCGACGTTCGCGCCGCACGCGCAGGTGGTGCACGCCGACATCGACCCGGCCGAGATCGGCAAGAACCGCAAGGCCGACGTCCCGATCGTCGGCGACGCGCGGGAGACCATCGCCGAGCTCATCCCGGCGGTGCGGGCCGAGCGCGAGGCCGGCCGCACGCCGGACCTGTCTGCCTGGTGGGCGCAGCTGGACCGCTGGCGGCAGACCTACCCGCTGGGCTACGACTGGCCCGAGGACGGCACGCTGTCCCCGCAGTACGTCATCGAGCGGCTCGGCGCCCTCGCCGGGCCCGACGCCATCTACGCGTCCGGCGTCGGCCAGCACCAGATGTGGGCCGCCCAGTTCATCAGGTACGAGAAGCCGGGCACCTGGCTCAACAGCGGCGGTCTCGGGACGATGGGCTACGCCGTCCCCGCCGCCATGGGCGCCAAGTACGGCTGCCCCGACACCACCGTCTGGGCCATCGACGGCGACGGCTGCTTCCAGATGACCAACCAGGAGCTGGCCACCTGCGCCATCGAGGGCATCCCGATCAAGGTCGCCCTGATCAACAACGGCAACCTCGGCATGGTGCGGCAGTGGCAGACCCTCTTCTACGAGGGCCGCTACTCCAACACCAAGCTGCACCCGGTCGACGCCGAGGGCCGGCCGAAGCCGGTGCGCATCCCCGACTTCGTGGCGCTGGCCGAGGCGCTGGGCTGCGTCGGCCTGCGCTGCGAGTCCAAGGACGACGTCGACGCGGTCATCGAGAAGGCCATGGCCATCAACGACGCGCCGGTGGTCATCGACTTCATCGTCGGCGCCGACGCCCAGGTGTGGCCGATGGTCGCCGCGGGCGCCAGCAACGACGACATCCTGGCCGCGCGCGACCTGCGCCCGGTCTTCGGCGACGACCAGGTGTGAGTCGAAGGACCCCGTTCCCCCCACCCCTCGCTCCGCTCGTGGCGGGCCCCTGAACGGGGGCCGCCCAGCCGGATGGCCTTGAAAGGAACGTTGGCATGAGCCGCCACACCCTGTCGGTCCTCGTGGAGAACAACCCCGGCGTCCTGGCCCGCGTCTCGGCGCTGTTCAGCCGGCGCGCGTTCAACATCGAGTCGCTGGCCGTCGGGCCGACGGAGAACCCCGACCTGTCCCGGATGACGATCGTGGTCGACGCGGAGAGCCAGCCGCTGGAGCAGATCACCAAGCAGCTGAACAAGCTCATCGAGGTCATCAAGATCGTCGAACTGGACTCGGCCGCGGCCGTCCAGCGCGAGCTGCTGCTGGTCAAGGTCCGCGCGCCCATGGCCGACCGCACGCAGGTGCTGCAGACCGCCGAGCTGTTCCGCGCCCGCGTCGTCGACGTCAACACCGACACCGTGACCCTGGAGGCGACCGGCACGCCGGACAAGCTCCAGGCCCTGCTCGCCGTCCTCGCCCCGCTGGGGATCAAGGAGATGGCGCAGTCGGGCACGGTCGCCCTGGGCCGGGGTCCGCGCTCTATGTCGGGCGCCGGTACCTTGCGCCCGGTCGAGCGGACCGCCTGAACCCCGAACCCCCGGGCCGAACCTCCGGGGGGGGGGGGGGGGGGGGCGCGGCGCCCCCCCCCCCCCCCCCCCGGCGCCCCCCGCCCCCCCCCCCCCCCCCCCCCCCCCCCCCCCCCCCCCCCCCCCCCCCCCCCCCCCCCCCCCCCCCCCCCCCCCCCCCGTCCACTGCACCGAAGGGAACCGCACAGCACATGGCCGCCGAGATCTTCTACGACGACGACGCCGACCTGTCGATCATCCAGGGGCGCACCGTCGCCGTCCTGGGCTACGGCAGCCAGGGGCACGCGCACGCCCTGTCGCTGCGCGACTCGGGGGTCGACGTTCGCGTCGGCCTGCCCGAGGGCAGCAAGAGCCGCGCCAAGGTCGAGGCCGAGGGCCTGCGGGTCGTGACGCCGGCCGAGGCCGCCGCCGAGGCCGACCTGATCATGATCCTCGTCCCGGACCACGTGCAGCGGAGGGTGTACGCCGAGTCGGTCGAGCCGAACCTGCAGGACGGCGACGCGCTGTTCTTCGCCCACGGCTTCAACATCCGGTTCGGCTACATCAAGCCCCCGGCCGGCGTCGACGTCGCCATGGTCGCCCCCAAGGGCCCCGGCCACCTGGTGCGTCGTGAGTTCGAGAACGGCAAGGGCGTGCCGGCGCTGGTCGCCGTGGAGCAGGACGCCAGCGGCCAGGCGCTGCAGCTGGCGCTGTCCTACGCCAAGGCCATCGGCGGTGCCCGCGCCGGCGTCATCAGGACGACCTTCGCCGAGGAGACCGAGACCGACCTGTTCGGCGAGCAGGCCGTGCTCTGCGGCGGCGCCAGTGCGCTGATCACCGCCGGGTTCGAGACCCTCACCGAGGCCGGCTACCAGCCCGAGATCGCCTACTTCGAGTGCCTGCACGAGTTGAAGCTGATCGTCGACCTCATGTACGAGGGCGGCATCGCCAAGCAGCGCTGGTCGGTCTCCGACACCGCCGAGTACGGCGACTACACCTCGGGCCCGAAGATCATCGACCAGCACGTCAAGGACGCCATGAAGGACGTCCTGGCCCGCATCAAGGACGGCTCCTGGGCCGCGGAGTTCATCGCCGACCAGGACGCCGGTGCGCCGGACTTCAAGCGCCGCCGGGCCGAGGCCGAGGCGCACCCGATCGAGGAGACCGGGCGCAAGCTGCGCGGGCTGATGAGCTGGGTGTCGGCGTCCGACGACTACACCGGCACCGCCGCGCGGAGCTGATGGAAGGGCCACCCTCCCGCCCACGCCTCGAAGGCTCAGGCGGCGGGTCCCTGGAGGGTGGCCGCTCCCGTACCTCACGAGAGGCCCCCGCTGCCGCCCGGCAGCGGGGGCCTCTCGTCGCTCCTACCGGGACCGGTCGCCGCGGCGCGCGGCGTACCACTCGCGGGACGGCGCCTGGAGCAGCAGGACCACGGCGGCCACGCCGAGCAGCACGACCGACGCGGAGAACGCGTCGAAGCCACTCCCGCCGGCCACCGAGATCGCGATGAGGACGAGCGCGATCGCGGCGGACGCCGCCCCGGCGACGAGCAGGACGCGCGGCGTCCGTCCGCGCAGCGCCAGGACGCCGCCGACGACGCAGGCGACCGCGAGACCCAGGAACACCACGCCGAAGGCCGCCAGCCACGGGCCGAGCCCGCTGTACGTGAAGTAGAGCAACGCGGCCATCATCAGCAGGACCGCCTCGACGAAGCCGGCGACCGCCGCCAGCACGACGTGCGGCGGGCGCCCCTCGCCGCCGGCCGGCACCGGGCGACCGAACCGGGACACCCCGGGCCCCTCGCCCGCGGTCAACGACCCCGCCGCGCGCGGTGCGCGGCGTAGAACTGCGCGGCCGGCCGCAGGCAGAGCAGCACGACGATCGCCAGGGCGGCGAGGAACAGCAGCAGCGTGAAGACCACCTCACCGCCGCCGACCCCGCCCGTCGACAGCCCCGAGAGGACGGCGATCAGGAAGAACCCGGTCGCGACCACGGCGATCGAGCCGCCCACCAGCAGCAGCACGCGGCCGCGACCGGTCAGCGCGCGCACCGAGCCCCAGATCACGAGCACGGTCCAGGCCAGCGCGAGGACCCCCAGGGCGACGAGCACGCCGGTGATCTGGCCGGTGTCCACACCGCTGGTGTCGAGGTCCTCGAAGGCCGGGTCGCTGGCGGTCAGGTCCTCGAGGATCGTCCCGACCACCGCGCCGCCCAGGATCAGGCCGAACGCCACCAGCGCGCCGAAGGCACCGAAGACGAAGCCGAGCACCGCGGCCACCACGACCGGGGTGGGCCGGGCCGGCACCGCCGTCTGCCCGTACTGCCCGTACTGCCCGTACTGGCCCGGCGGTGCGTACTGGCCGTAGCCGCCGGGCTGGCCGTACTGCTGCGGCTGGCCGGGCTGGCTCGGCTGGCCGTGGCCGTAGGGGGACGGCTGGTACTGCTGGCTCCCGTACGGCTGGCCGGACTGTCCGCCGCCCGCGGGCTGCGGCGGCTGCCCGTACTGCTGCGGCGGCCGGTACCGCGGATCGGTGCCGGAGCCGTGCTCGTCGTCGTGGGTGCTCATGGTCTCCTCCGTCGGCGCCGGCCCCCGCCGACCTCCACGGCCGGACGTCCGCCCGGCCGTGCGGCCAGGATGTCGGCCGCTGCCCACCCGGGCAAGCGACCCCACCCCTTCGGCGGGAGGTGTCGGCGGTGGCAGGAAGGGGCTGGTCGGCCCCGGGGTGACCGCCGTCCCTAGGCTGTGGTCCCGTGACCGCGACCGCGCCCGTCGTCCTGATCGCCGAGGAACTCGCCCCCAGCGTGCTGGAGGTGCTGGGGCGCGACGTCGAGATCCGGCACGTGGACGGCGCCGACCGCGCCGCGCTGCTGCCGGCGCTGGCCGACGCCTCCGCCGTGATGATCCGCAGCGCCACGCAGATCGACGCCGAGGCGCTCGCCGCCGCGCCCAACCTCAAGGTCGTCGCTCGCGCCGGCATCGGCCTGGACAACGTCGACGTGGCCGCGGCGACCGAGCGCGGCGTGATGGTCGTCAACGCGCCGACGTCGAACATCGTCAGCGCGGCCGAGCACGCGGTGGCGCTGCTGCTGGCCGCCGCCCGGCACATCCCGGCCGCCGACGCGTCGCTGCGCCAGGGCACCTGGAAGCGCTCGGCGTTCACCGGCGTCGAGGTCACCGACAAGGTCGTCGGCGTGGTCGGCCTGGGCCGGATCGGCCAGCTCGTGGCGCAGCGGCTGGCCGCCTTCGACGTCACGCTGATCGCCTACGACCCCTACATCCAGCCCGGCCGCGCGGCAGGGCTCGGCGTCCGCATGGTGTCGCTGGAGGAGCTGCTGCGCGAGTCGGACTTCATCACGATCCACCTGCCCAGGACGCCGGAGACCCTCGGCCTGATCGGCGCCGCCGAGCTGGCCACCACCAAGCGCGGCGTGATCATCGTCAACGCCGCCCGCGGCGGGCTGGTCGACGAGGCGGCGCTGGCCGAGGCGCTGGCGTCGGGCCAGGTCGGCGGGGCGGGCATCGACGTCTACGCCAAGGAGCCGTGCACCGACAGCCCGCTGTTCGGGCTGCCGAACACCGTCGTCACCCCGCACCTGGGCGCGTCGACGACGGAGGCGCAGGACAAGGCGGGCACCGCGGTGGCGCACTCGGTGCGGCTGGCGCTGCAGGGCGACTTCGTGCCGGACGCGGTGAACGTCCAGGCCGGTGGGGTCGTCGCCGAGGACGTGCGCCCCGCCCTGCCGCTGGCCGAGAAGCTCGGCCGGGTGTTCACCGCCGTCGCCGGCGGGCTGGCCCAGTCCCTCACCGTCGACGTGCGCGGCAAGATCGCAGAGTTCGACGACTCGGTCGTCCAGCTCGCCGTCCTGAAGGGCGTCTTCTCCGACGTGGTCGAGGAGCAGGTCACCTACGTCAACGCCCCGCTGTTCGCCGAGCAGCGCGGCCTCGAGGTGGGGCTGACCAGCGACGTGGAGAGCCCGGACTACCGCAACCTGATCAGCGTCCACGGCGCGATGGCCGACGGCACCGAGGTGACCGTCTCGGGCACCCTCTTCGGCAAGAACCAGGTGCCGAAACTGGTGGAGGTCCACGGCTTCGACATGGACCTGGACGCCTCGGGCTACCTGCTCTTCTTCGTCTACACCGACCGGCCCGGCGTCGTCGGCACGGTCGGCGCCGCGCTGGGGGAGGCCGGCATCAACATCGCCGGCGCGCAGGTCAGCCGCACGACCCGCGGCGGCGAGGCGCTCATGGCGGTGACCGTCGACAGCCCGGTCCCGGCCGAGCTGCTCGGTGACATCGCCGGCCGGATCGGCGCGCGGGAGGCCCGCTCGGCGGACCTCACCGCCGCCTGACCTAGGGTCGGATCCCATGCGCCTGGCAGTGATCCCCGGAGACGGCATCGGCCCGGAGGTGGTGGCCGAGGGCCTCAAGGTCCTCCGCGCGGTCGCCCCGGACGTCGAGAGCACCCCCTACGACCTCGGTGCGTCGCGCTGGCAGCGCACCGGCGAGCTGCTGCCGGACACGGTGCTCGACGAGCTGCGCCAGCACGACGCGATCCTGCTGGGTGCCATCGGGGACCCGAGCGTCCCGCCGGGCATCCTCGAGCGCGGGCTGCTGCTGCGGCTGCGGTTCGAGCTGGACCACCACGTCAACCTCCGCCCGGCCCGGCTGTTCGACGGCGTCCGCAGCCCCCTGGCGGCTCCCGGCGGCATCGACATGCTGTGCGTGCGCGAGGGCACCGAGGGGCCCTACGTGGGCAACGGCGGCGTCCTGCGCAAGGACACCCCGCACGAGGTCGCCACCGAGGTCAGCCTGAACACCGCGTTCGGCGTCGAGCGGGTCGTCCGCTACGCCTTCGAGCGGGCGCTGGCCCGGCCGCGCCGGCACCTCACGCTGATCCACAAGACCAACGTGCTCACCCACGCCGGGTCGCTGTGGTCGCGGACGGTCGAGGAGGTCTCCGCGGAGTTCCCCGAGGTGACCGTCGCCTACCAGCACGTCGACGCCGCCTCGATGTTCTTCGTCACCGACCCCGGCCGCTTCGACGTCATCGTCACCGACAACCTCTTCGGCGACATCGTCACCGACCTGGCCGCGGCCGTCACCGGCGGCATCGGGCTGGCCGCCAGCGGCAACCTCGACGCCTCGGGCACCAACCCGAGCATGTTCGAGCCGGTGCACGGCTCGGCCCCCGACATCGCCGGCACGGGCGTCGCCGACCCGACCGCCACGGTGCTGTCGGTCGGCCTGCTGCTCGATCACCTCGGCCACGCCGACCAGGCGAAGAAGGTCAACGCCGCGGTCGCCTTCGACCTCTCCACCCGCGACCCGGAGGCCCCCGTCCGCACCCAGGAGGTCGGGGACCGCCTCGGCGCGCTCGCCGGCGGCTGAGAAGCCGGTCCCCCGTGCAGGGCCCCGCCGGGAGCTCGCGAGCGGTGGGGGGCAAGGGTGTCCTCTCTCTCACCAGGCTCGGCGAGGGCCCCCGAAGGGTGGCCGTCCCCGCCGTCCCCGGTGCCGGGGACGGCGGGGAGCGTGGTCTACTGGAGGCGATGCACCCCACCGGCACGATCACCATCGCCTAGCGCGCAGTCCACCTCCCCGGACTGCGCGCAGACCTCCCGTTCCCGGGGGGTCTTTTTGTTTGCCGGGTCCCGCCCGCCGACCAGGAGCTCGTCATGGCCACCGAGACCGACTTCCACGTCTTCGACACCACGCTGCGCGACGGCGCCCAGCGCGAGGGCGTGAGCTACTCCGTCGCCGACAAGCTGGCCGTCGCCCGGCTGCTCGACGAGATCGGCGTCGGGTATATCGAGGGCGGCTGGCCGGGCGCGCTGCCCAAGGACACCGAGTTCTTCGCCCGCGCCCGCACCGAGCTCAAGCTGCGCCACGCCGTCCTGGTGGCGTTCGGCTCCACCCGCAAGGCCGGCGTGCGGGTCGAGGACGACGCCCAGGTGCGGGCCCTCCTCGACGCCGAGACGCCGGTGGTCTGCCTGGTCGCCAAGTCCGACGTCCGGCACGTGCGCGAGGCCCTGCGGACGACCCTCGAGGAGAACCTGGCCATGGTGCGCGACACCGTGGCGTTCCTCGTCGGCCACGGCCGGCGCGTGTTCGTCGACTGCGAGCACTTCTTCGACGGGTACGCCGCCGACCCGGACTACGGGGTGCGGGTGCTGGAGACCGCCTTCGCCGCGGGCGCCGAGGTCGGGGTCATGTGCGACACCAACGGCGGGATGCTGCCGATGGGCGTGGGGCGGGTCGTCGCCGACGTCCGGGCACGGGTCGACGGGAAGCTCGGTATCCACTGCCAGGACGACACCGGGTGCGCGGTCGCCAACACCCTGGCCGCGGTGGAGGCCGGGGTCACCCACGTGCAGGGAACGGCGAACGGCTACGGCGAGCGCGCCGGCAACGCCGACACCTTCGCGCTGATCGCCAACCTGGTCACCAAGATGGGCCTGCCGGTGGTCCCCGCGGGTTGCCTGGCCGAGCTGCAGCGGGTCAGCCACGCCATCGCCGAGCTGGCCAACATCGCCCCCGACGAGCACCAGCCCTACGTCGGCGCCTCGGCGTTCGCGCACAAGGCCGGCCTGCACGCCAGCGCGATCAAGGTCAGCCCCGAGCTCTACAACCACCTCGACCCGGCGGTCGTGGGCAACGACATGCGCATCCTGGTCACCGAGATGGCCGGCCGGGCCTCGGTCGAGCTCAAGGGCCGCGAGCTCGGCGTCGACCTCGACGGGCACTCCGACGTCATCGGCCGGGTCGTCGACCGGGTCAAGGTGCTGGAGGCCGACGGCTGGTCGTTCGAGGCCGCCGACGCCTCCTTCGAGCTGCTCCTGCGCGCCGAGCTGCCCGACGCCCCGCCGCCGCTGTTCGACCTGGAGAGCTACCGGACCTCGGTCGAGCACTGGGGCAACGGCGTCGTCGTCAGCGAGGCCACGGTCAAGGTGCACGTCGACGGGGAGCGGGTCATCAGCACCGGCGAGGGCAACGGCCCGGTCAACGCGCTGGACAACGCGCTGCGCCAGGCCCTGGTCAGCCGGTACCCGCAGCTGGCCGACGTCTCGCTGGCCGACTACAAGGTGCGCATCCTCGGCTGGAAGGGCGGCACCAGCGCCACGACCCGGGTGCTCATCGACAGCACCGACGGGGTGGGGGAGTGGACCACCGTCGGGGTCCACGACAACATCGTCGAGGCCTCCTGGCACGCCCTCGTCGACGCCCTCACCTACGCCGTCCGCAACCGCTGACCTCGGCGGCGGAGCGACGGCTCCTCCGGTGACCGGGTGGTGTGCGCCTGTGGCGCGTTCCCGGCGGTAACGCGCCACAGGC